>JBGSNB010000012.1:0-6263 GCA_041739835.1 Parvularculaceae bacterium
GCAGGCGGCGATGCGCCTTGGCGCCCGGCGCATGGGCCGCGCCGAACTCCTAGCGGAGCTTTTCAACGCTGCGGCGCTGCCGATCGGCGTCGCCGGCACGTCCGGCAAGTCGACGACGACCGCGATGATCGCCTGGATCCTTCATGCGGCGGGGAAGGACCCGACGGTCATGAACGGCGCCGTGATGAAGAATTTCGTCTCCAAGGACGCCCTCTTTGCGAGCGCGCTGGTCGGCGAAGGCGGCGCCTTTGTCAGCGAACTTGACGAGAGCGACGGCACGATCGCGCTCTACGCGCCGAAGATCGCCGTTCTCAACAATATCTCGCTCGACCATAAGTCGATGGAGGAATTGCGTGCGCTGTTCGGCGATTTCATCGCCAAGGCGGACCTCGCGGTCCTCAATCTCGACAATGGGGAGGCGATGCGCCTTGCGCCCCGCGCGCGGCGCGCCATCACCTATTCGATCCTGAACGACCGTGGCGATCTCGGCGCCGAGGCGATCACGCCCGAACCGTTCGGGGTGTCGTTTCATGCGGTCGAATGGCGGACAGGCGAACACATCAGGATCGCGTTGAAGACGGCGGGGCGGCACAATGTCGCCAATGCGCTGGCGGCGATGGCGGCGTCGATGGCGGCCGGCGTTTCTTTCGCCGACGCCGCGCGGGCGCTTTCGGATTTCGAAGGCGTCAAGCGGCGTTTCGAATATGTCGGCGAAGCAAACGGCGTCACCGTGATCGACGATTTCGCGCACAATCCCGACAAGATCGCCGCAACGCTCACGACACTGCATGAGTTTCCGGGGCGCCTCCTCATCATGTTCCAGCCGCACGGCTTTGGCCCGCTGAAGAAGATGAGGGCGGAGTTCATCGACTGTTTCGCCCGCAACCTTGCGCCGGAAGATGTCCTGCTGATGCCGGAGCCCGCCTATTTCGGCGGCACGGTCGATCGGAGCGTGGGCAGCGAAGACATCGCGGCCGGCGTCCGCGCCGAAGGCCGCAGGGCTGAGGCGCTGGCGACGCGCGAAGCGTGCGGCGAAAGACTTGTCGAGATCGCGACGCGAGGCGACCGCCTCATCGTCATGGGCGCCAGAGACGACACGCTGTCGGTTTTCGCGGCGGATCTGGTGAAGCGCCTGTAGGGCGGATGCGATCCGCCCCGCGGCGCATTTTCGCGAAATTGTCCGCACGCCGCGGATGATCCCCGCGCCGCCTGTCCCTTTGACTCCAGCATCCATGCGGGTTGCAGCGCTTTTGTCCGTATTGTCCGCACACGCCCTATCGGGGAATTGCGCCTCGCCTCTCCAACCTGCAGGAGCCGCACAACATCGCTGCGTCCAGCTTCGCCCGCCGGATCGCCCGCGTCATTCACTTGTCAAAGAGCCGCGCGCGCCGAAGCGCCCGACATCGCCAAGTCGTGGAGATGGCGACCGGCGACAACATTTCAAGCCGCCGAAAAGACGTATTTGCATTGGCGTTTTCG
Organism: Parvularculaceae bacterium; assembly: GCA_041739835.1. GTDB lineage: Bacteria > Pseudomonadota > Alphaproteobacteria > Caulobacterales > Parvularculaceae > Amphiplicatus. The sequence goes on from JBGSNB010000012.1 coordinate 1,480, forward strand.
CCCGTCGGGCGAGCGACTGCTACTGCACCTGAAACAGCGTGCCGACGCGCATTTCGGCGGCCGAGATCAGCTCCTTGCCGGCGACGCGGACGGAATGGAGCGGCCCCTCGATCTGGCGCGTCCAGAATTCCAGAAAGCGGTTCAAAACCGGATAGCGCGGCGCGATGTCGTAGTCCTGCCAGACATAGCTCTGGAGCAGTCCCGGATGGTCTGGAAGGCGGTAGAGGATTTCGGCGGTCGCCAGTCGATAGCCCTGAAGCTGCAGGGCCAGCGGTGAGTCGGTACGCATACATCGCCCCTTCTTGCGAAGCGCTGGGCCCAAATCGCCGGCGCCAAGATCACGCTAGCCCTGGAATTTTGCCGCGCGCTGAACGTCCGCGCAAGGCTTCGATCGAATATTTTACAACAAAATCAATATGTTAGCAGCAAGGGCGTCCGGCTGCTGACAGCTAGCGCGTTGATCCTGCGGGAAAATTCCGATTCGGAAATTCTTTACAATCTGGTGAAACGTTCTTATGTGCGCGTTTCGTCAATCCCATGGGACCTCTCCGCAAGATTGGCGTCTTGGTTGAAGCTGCTTAGCGAGGTTCCATGAGATGGACAGACACCAGTCTGCGCTTGCGCTGGTCCTAGCGGACCAGCCTGAACTCCCCGTTCATTGCCTGCGCCCGGATGCCGCCCAAAAGGCGGCGGATTTCTTTGTGCGCAATTTTCCGGGCGACGTGCTTTACGCGGTGAAGGCGAACCCGCACCCGTTGATCCTCGACGCGGTCTACGCGGCCGGCGTCCGGGCGTTCGACGTCGCGTCGCTGCCCGAGATCGAACTCGTCGCGTCGCGCTGCAAGGATGCGAAACTGGCGTTCATGCATCCCGTCAAGTCGCGCGCGGCGATCCGCAAGGCGTATTTCGACTATGCCGTGCGCGCGTTCTCGCTCGACAGCCTCGACGAGCTGGACAAGATCATCAAGGAAACCAACGGCGCAAAAGACCTGCACCTCGTCGTGCGCGTCGCGGTGTCGTCGGATTACGCCCAGCACAAGCTCAACGGCAAGTTCGGCGCGTCGGGCCAGGAGGCGATCCAGCTGCTGCGGCAGGCGCGCGGTTCCTGCGAGGAACTCGGCGTTTCCTTCCATGTCGGCTCGCAATGCATGCGGCCCGAGGCGTATCGCGCGGCGATGGAAATCGTCTCCGACCTTATCCGTCAGGCGCAGGTGACGATCGACATTGTCGATGTCGGCGGCGGCTTTCCCGTCGCCTATCCGCAATTGTCGCCGCCGCCGCTGAAATCCTACATCGACGAGATCGCCGCCGCGTTCGAATCGATGCCGGTGCTCGAAAATGCGGATCTGTGGTGCGAGCCCGGCCGCGCGCTCTGCGCGGAAGCCGGCAGCCATGTCGTGCGCGTCGAGCTTCGCAAGGGCGATGCGCTGTACCTGAATGACGGCGCCTATGGCGCCCTGTTCGACGCTGCGCATGACGGGCTTGTCTATCCGACGCGCCTGCTGCGCGCCAAGAAGGGCCCGCGCCGCCAGTTGAAGGCGTTCCGCCTTTACGGCCCGACCTGCGATTCGATCGACACGCTGAAGGGCCCGTTCCTGCTGCCGTCTGACATTCACGAAGGCGATTACATCGAATTCGGCCAGACGGGCGCCTATGGCGCGGCGCTTGCGACGCGCTTCAACGGCTTTGGCGACTACGCCGAAGCGATCGTCGACGACGCGCCGCTGATGTCGATGTACGGCGAAACGATCGAGACGGAAAACGTGGTCGCGCTGGCGAAAGCCGCGAAGGGCTGAGCGGAAGACGCAAATGGCGAAGCTGACCGGATTGTTAACGCGCAGGACCTTGCCGCACGGATAGTTTATTATCCCTAGGGTAATTTTTCTGTCCCTAGGGATAGTTTTTTGAACGAGACCGTCGCATAGTCTCGCCGGGAGCGGCCATCTTGAAAATGTCCCGTCGCACAAACGTCTTGCGTGAGCCGCTGTCGGCGATGCTCGAAACCAGAGCCAATGTCAGGACGCTTCGCGCGCTTTGCCGGCATGGCGGGCTCTTGGCCGCGCCGTCGATCGTCGAACGGACCGGCCTCGCAAAAGCCAGCGTTGCGACCGCGCTGCGGTCGCTGGAACGGCTCGGCGTCATTGAAGTCAGCGGCGTCAGGCGCGCAGCGCTTTACCGGATTTGCGATGCGCACCCGCTTGCGGGAGCGCTGTCGAACCTTTTTGAGGCTGAGACTCGTCGCTTTCAAGATGTCCTCGATGCGATCAAGGCGGCGACTGCAGACAGCGGGGCGCTCGCGGTGTGGATATATGGCAGCGCTGCGCACGGCGAAGACGATGAATCGAGCGATCTCGACATCGCGGTCGCCTTGACCGCCCGGAACGGGGCGGTCGAGGAATTGGTAAGGGAACGGTTGGCGGCGGCCGGGCGATTGCTTGCTTTTGAACCGTCCGCAATCTTCGTCGATACCGCCGACATCGCTCGTCTTTCTGCGAGCGACGATCCGTGGTGGAGGAACCTTGTCGCGGATGCGCTCGTTCTGCGCGGCGAGCGGCCAGATTGGCTCGCCCAAAGGGTGAAGCGCGAAGCTGTGAGCGGCAGAAAGCGCGGGCAATGACCCGCACTGGCTCTTCAAAGCCGGCCGACAGGGGCGCCGCTGACGGTCGGCTCGGCAAGGCGCGGCTGTTCCACAAGGCGGCGCGAAATCTCCTCGACCTCTTGGAGCCCGGAGACGGCGCTGACGGGATCATCTCAAGCATCGCGCTCGCCGCAGTCGCCTATGCCGACGCGCTGACGGCGCGATTTGGCGGCGTCCTGAATCAAAAGGACCACAGCTCCGTCGTCAAATTGTTGCGCGCGGCCTTGCGCGCGCAATTGCCCGCAACGCAGGAGGCGCGACTTGCGCGCTTGTTGAGCCGAAAAGACGAAGCGCAGTACGGCGCCGCATCGATGCGCCGGGGGGACGCGGAAAAGCTCCTCGCGGATCTCGAGAAATTCGCAGGTTGGGCCGAAGAGCCGCTGTCGGCGCCGCGGCGGTGACGCGAGCCGCAGGCGCCGCTTGCATCGCGCCCCGCCTGCCCTATATAGCGCCGCCTGTGACGGCCCTCCGCGCGTCGATCCCTGACGCGGCCCGGATCCGGTTTTGAACTGGACTGAAAGGACCGACGACAATGACCAAAAAGCCTGACAACCGCAAAGCCGAGCTTTTGTCGAGCGAAGTCGAGCATATCGACATCACGAAATTCGACGCGCGCCCGATCATCGACGCCTGGGGCAAGATGTCGTTCACCTCGCGCGACGCGGCGCGAGCCGCGCAGATCCTCAACATGGCGCTTGAGGACGAGAAATGCTCGACCTGGCTGATCATGGCGGGATCGACAGGCGCCGGCGGCTGCCTGCATGTCTGGCGCGACATGGTCGAATACAACATGGTCGACGCGGTCGTCGCCACCGGCGCTTCGATCATCGACATGGATTTCCTCGAAGCGCTCGGCTTCAAGCATTATCAGGCGAACGAGATCCCCGACGACAACACGCTTCGCGCGCTTTATATCGACCGCATCTACGACACCTATATCGACGAAGAGGAATTGCAGCACGTCGATCATACGATCTACGAGATCTGCGAACAGCTTGAGCCGCGCCCCTACACCTCGCGCGAGTTCATCCATGAAATCGGCAAATGGCTCGCCGCCGGCAACGCCAAGAAGAAAGATTCGCTGATCCAGCGCGCCTACGAAAAAGGCGTGCCGATTTTCGTGCCGGCGTTTTCCGACTGCTCGGCGGGCTTTGGCGTCGTCAAGCACCAGGTCGAGCGCCGCAAGGCGAAAAAGCCCTATGTGACGATCGACTCGGCCGGCGATTTTCGCGAGCTGACCGACGTCAAGCTCGCCGCCGGCACCACGGCGCTGTTCATGATCGGCGGCGGCGTGCCGAAAAACTTCGCGCAGGACACCGTCGTCTGCGCCGAAATCCTCGGCCATGACGATGTCGAGATGCACAAATACGCGGTGCAGATCACCGTCGCCGATGTGCGCGACGGCGCCTGCTCGTCCTCGACGCTGAAGGAAGCGGCGAGCTGGGGCAAGGTGTCGACCGTCTACGAACAGATGGTGTTCGCGGAAGCGACCAGCGTCGCGCCGCTCATCGTCTCGGACGCGTGGCATCGCGGAGGCTGGAAAAAGCGCGAGCCGCGCCGCTGGGCGAAGCTCTTCGATTAGGCGCCGCAACCTGGCGCTTTCCGGTGAATCAGACGGCGTTCAGGGGGGCGCGCTGCCGGCGCGCCTCCCGGCTTTGCTTCCGGCGCGCAAAAATGCGCAAGGCGGCGCCGAAGATCACATAAAGGAGCGCAAGTTCGACGATGCGGTTGGTGAACGCCGCCGCCCACCAGCGCGTCATTCCGACGATCGACGCATAAAGATAATAGGCGACCAGGAACGCGTGCAGGTAAAACAGCAGCGCCGGGAACAGGCGTCGCTCGGACAATCGCCAGAAATACGCCGCAAGGCCGGCGTCGATGACCGCGTAACCCCAGCTGATGCCGTGTTTGCCGCCGACGAAAAACCAGCAGACCGCAAAGATCCAGCCGACGAAAAGGGCGAGCGCGCAGGCAAGCAGAATTTGCGATTGCGCCCGCCAAGCACAGACGATCGCGACGCTGTGGAACGCCGCGTAATACGCAATCGTTATCCAAGCCCAAGCGCCGATCGGACCATCTCCGCCACAGTCGCCTTCGGCGTGCCGCTGGCTTCCAGCGCGCGCGCGCCCGCCGCCGCGGCCGTCGC
>JBGSNB010000082.1:0-1693 GCA_041739835.1 Parvularculaceae bacterium
CGCCCGGCGGCCGCCAAAGGCGATCTCGCCGCCGCCGGCTGAACGCCGCCGCGACAGCCGCATTCCGTTAGACTTCCCTCCTTGCGGTACGCTATGACCCGCCGCAAATCCGCGCGGCAATGACGCGGCGTTCGGGAGGAGACTTCATGGCGAAAGGCTTTCATTCGTCGGCGGATGCGCGGACGCTGAAAAAGGTCCTCGACCTTGCGCGCGCGCTCAGAGACGCGCCGAAGACGAAGCAGGGCGATCTCGACCCGGCCTTCGCGCATTACCTCGAACAGCTGGTGCGTTTCGCCACCGGCGAGGACCGCTATTGGGACGCGCCGGCGAGCCTTCTCGACCGCGCCGTCGGCGCCTGGAAGGCGAGCGCGAAGCGAAAGCGCAAGACCCCGTCGATCCATTTCCGCCTGCACAAGGGCGCCGACTGGCGCGACACCCGCCTCGTTCTTGAGATCGCGACCGACGACATGCCGTTCATTGTCGACAGCGTCACCTCGGCGCTGGCCGACGCCGGCAAGACGGTCTCCTTCTTCGTCAACGCCGTCGTCAATGTGACGCGCGACGCGAAGGGCGAGCGCGTCGGCGAGGGAAACGGCAAGACCATCGCCGAATCGATGATCCACGCCGAAATGGACCCTCCGGTCGAGGACGGCGAAATCTCTCAGCTCGAAGAAGACATTCGCGCGGTGCTCGGCGATGTCGCGATCGCGGTCGCCGATTTCGAGCCGATGCGGGCGCGGATGAAGGCGGCCTTCGAACAGCTCGACCGCGCAAGGCCCAAGGACGTCGACAAGCAGACGCTCGCCGAGTCGGTCGAATTCCTGAAGAAGCTCTGGGAGAACAAATTCACCTTTCTCGGCGTCCGCCGCTACGTTTTCGCGACGAAGGGCGCGAAGACGAGCTTTGCGCGCGATGACGCTGGCGATCTCGGCATTCTCAAGGACAGCGCGCGGCGCGTCCTCAAGACGACCTTCTCCGACGAAGGCGAATTGTCGCCGTCGGTCGCCGCTTTCATGGCCTCGAACGAGCCGCTGATCATCACCAAGGCGAATGCCCGATCGACCGTGCATCGCCGGGTTCACATGGATTACATCGGGGTCAAGACCTATGACGACAAGGGCAAGGTCACCGGCGAGGAGCGCTTCGTCGGCCTGTTGACTTCCGACATGTATAATCGTCCGGCTTCGGACATTCCGATCCTGCGCGTCAAGGAAAAGAAGGCGGTCGAGGCGGCGGGCTTTCGCGCCGGCGGCCACAACGCCAAGGCGCTCGTTCATATTCTGGAGACTTTTCCGCGCGACGAGATGTTCCAGAGCGACATCGCCACGCTGCGCGAGACGGCGCTTGGCATCTTGCGCCTCTACAAGCGCCCGCGCACGAAAGTGTTCCTGCGCCGCGACCGCTTCGACCGCTTCATCTCGGCGCTCGTCTATGTGCCGCGCGACCGCTTTTCCTCCTCGGTGCGCGAAGCGATCGGCGACACGCTTTCGGCGGCGTTCGAAGGCTATGTCGCCGCCTTCAATCCGCATTTCGGTGAGGCGGCGCTCGTCCGCGTGCATTACATCATCGGCATCAGGCCCGGCGCCCCGGAAGGTCCCGGCATCGCCGAGCTGACGCGCCGCATCCGCGAGATCACCCGCAACTGGTCGGACGGCCTCCTCGACGCGCTGCGCGCCGCGCATGAGGGAGCGAC
>JBGSNB010000089.1:0-1673 GCA_041739835.1 Parvularculaceae bacterium
CGCCGCTCTTCGTTTCTCCACTGGCGCTGTTCGGCGGTCGAAAGGCGGCGCTTCAGCGCCGCGAAGGCGGCGTCCGCCGGCGCCGCGAAATTCTTCGGCAGGAATTCCTCGTCATGCGCTTTCAGCTCGCGGCGGTTCGGCACGTCGATATTTTCGACGCCGCGCCCGGTGAGGCGGCGCTGGGTGACGCGCTCGAACCCGCCCCAGATCTGTTTCAGCCGCTCTTCAGCCATCGTTTTTCCTTCTCACAGATCGGGCTTGTCGCGCTTCATTTCGAGCCCGCCATTGCGCGTGATGACGGCGACATCGATCGGCCCGCCGACGGTCTCGACCGAATGCATGACCTTTTGCTGGAAAGAGTTGAGCTTGATCAGCGAGGCGGCGGTCTCGCCAAGTTCGCGCTTCGGCAGCGAGCCGATGGCGCGGTAGATCGGCCGCGTATGCACCGCATACTGATAGGCGTCGACCGATTTGAAGAATTCGCGCAGCGCGTGGCCCATGTTGTTCTCCGAATAGTCGCGAAACAGCGCCTGACGCTGCTGGTCCGACATCGGCGCGCGCCCGATGACGTCGGCGACGAGGTTCATCGACAGCTTCAGCGTTTCGCCATACATGAACATCCGCAGATACTGGTCCATGCCGGTCAGGAAGGTGCGGATCATCCGGTCCTGCGCAAAAGGCTGCACGACCGGGCCGCCGTCCGAGGTCATGTCGGCGGCGCGATCCTGCTTGCGCTTCAATATGCCGAGAATGACGCTGGAAGTGAGATAGGACCGCATCGCCGGGAATTTGTCGCGCGCGCCGAAGCCGGCGAAGACGACGCCGGTATAGTGCTCGAAAAAGGCGTCGCGCGTCGCCGAATAGACCGCAATGTCGCGAAGCCGCTCGAAGGTCGCGTCCGACACCGCAAAGGCGCCGTAATCGTTGCGCAGCGAGGCGACGAGGCTCTGGATCAATTGCTCGATCTCGCCGCGATAGCGCCGCCGCACCTGCTCGCCCATGCCGCCCGGGAAACAGGCGAGATCGCCGCGCGGGCTGTCGTCGGGATAGCGCTGGTAATCGGCGTGCAGCTGGCCGACGACGAATTCGAACACGGCGCCGAGATGGTCCTTGGCGCGCGCGCCGGGCGTTGCGGAAAGCTTCTGGATCTGCGCGTCGAAATCCTCGGCGATCACCGTGAAGACGACCGCCATCAGCTTGAAGAATTCCGTGTCCTGATGATCCGCCGGGAAGAGGTCGGGATTGCCGGACAGGAAATTCATGAAGTCTTCGGCGTAGTCCTGCACGGTGTCGAGCGAGCGCCCGCGCGAGGCGTCGCGATAGAGCGAGATCACCGTCTCCCACGGCGTCGACATGATCTCGGCGTTGTTATAGATCATCACCGCGACCGGCTGGCCCTCGATCAGCGGGAACAGCTTGTCCACCGACTGGTAGGTCTTGAGGTACTGGTGGCCGGTGATCGTGACGGCGCTGTCGGCGGCCATCGCCACCGCCTGGCGGTTCATCAACACCACTTCGGAGGTCATTCGCCCCTCATTCTCCCGGAACCCGTCCTGCGCCCGGCGGCGGGACGCCGCCGACGGCGGCCCCTCCCCATGGGGACCCCGAGGGATGTTAACGGCAAAAGCCGACCTTGGAAACGCCGCCGCCGGGCGCGGCCCGCCCTTCGCGGC
>JBGSNB010000097.1:0-3012 GCA_041739835.1 Parvularculaceae bacterium
GCAGGCGCGCTCGCCAGCACATGATCCGCGGCGGCGACTGCGGCAGCGGCGCTCCAGCGAGCGCTTTCAAACGTATCGGCGACAATCGGCGCGGAGGCGTCCATCATGTGCCAGCCGGCCTGCGCGACGATCGAGTCCGGATAGTGATTGTCGCGCGCGACCGGGTGTATGTTCGGGGTGACGGCGCTTGCGGCGCCTTTGATCCTTCGCCAGCGTTCATGCGCGGTCTTGATGAATTTCACATATCGCGCATCATGGACGGCGAGGATCGGCGCCATGCCGCAATCGCGCGGCCGCTCGATCGCGCATCCCGCAGCCTTTGCGCCATCCAGCAATCTGTCGATGCGCGCCGGCTGTTCCGGATTTGGATGAAAGACGCCGTTGACGAGATAGGTCTCCGGATAGTGGCGGCGTTGTTCTTCCGCGTAGAACGCTTTCATGCCGTCAGCCCTCGTCCCGAAGTCCGGTCTCACGCGCGAATGTCGAAAGGCTTGCGGTCAGCTTTTCCATGATCTCATCGAGATGCGCCTCTGTGACAATCATCGGCGGGCAAACGAGGAAATGATCGCCCTCGTCGCCGCCGCGCGTGCGCCGCGCATAGATGACGAGCTTGTTCGCATAGGCGATTTCCACCAGCCGATGAAAGGCGTTCCAGTCGCGCGGCAGCGGTTGCATCGTCGCGCGATCGCGGACGAGTTCAAACGCGAGCAGCAAACCTTTGCCGCGCACGTCTCCTATGAAGGGAAATCGTTCCATCTGCTGCGACAGTCGCGCCTTGAGGAGATCGCCCATGCGCGCGGCGTTGCCGATCAGGTCGTGGTCGAGAATTTCCTTCAGCACGGCGAGGCCGGCGCTGCAGGCGAGCGGATTGCCGGCATAGGTGTAGCCGTGCATGAAGCCGCCATCCGCGAGGACCGCCTCGACAATATCGGACCGCGAGACGACGGCCGACAGCGGCGCGTAGCCGGCGCCCAGTCCCTTGCCAAGAACGATGATGTCGGGCGATTGGCGCCAGTGCTCCGCGGCGAGGAATCTTCCGGTGCGGCCGACGCCGCTCATCACCTCGTCATAGATGAGGAGGACGCCGTAATCGTCGCAAATGTCACGCACGCGCTGATAATAGCTGTCCGGCGCGACCAGCGCGCCGGTCGAGGCGCCGCCGACCGGCTCCATGATGAAGGCCAGCGCGCGGCGAGGTCCCAGTTCTTCAATCTTGTCGCGCAGCGCATCGGCGTATTTAAGGCCGCGGTCGTCATCGGAAAGATTGTCGTGGTCGAGATAAGCGCGCGGCGCCGGGATTTTCGGCATGTCGCGAAACATCGGTGCGAAGGGTCGCGTCAGCGGATCATAGCCGGTGACGGCGAGCGTCCCGAGAGTCGATCCATGATAGGCGGGAAAGCGCGCGATGATCTCCGTCCGCTCGGCTTCACCTTTGGCGATCGCATATTGGCGCGCCAGCTTGATCGCGCTCTCGACCGCTTCTGAGCCGCCGGACGCGAAAAACACCCGCTCATGGCCGGGCGGGCAGAGGCGGCCGAGCGCCGTCGCCAACCGTTCCGCCGGCTCGCTTTCGAAATGCAGGCGATAGGCGAATGTGCCGCGCGCCATCTCCTCCCGCATTGCAGCAAGAACGCGGGGATTGGAGTGGCCGATATTCGACACCATGGCGCCGCTGGAACCGTCGAGATAGCGCGCGCCGTCCGTCGTCCAGACATAGACGCCTTCGGACCGGGCGAACATCGGCCGGCGCGATCCGGACTGATAGAAGAGTTTTGACGGATCCGTCGGGGACCAGTCGAAGAGGCCTTGTCTCGTCATGCTTCCGCTTGTTGAACGTCGCAACTGACCCTGACAAAATGCGCGAATCTGGCGGTGAACGCCAGCAGGAAACGCGGAAAATGTCTGCACCGGCGAGGCGCAAGGTCATCATCACCTGTGCGGTGACGGGGTCGATCCATACGCCGACGATGAGCCCCTATCTGCCGATTACGCCAGACGAGATCGCCGAGGCGTCGATCGCGGCGGCGCGCGAAGGCGCGGCGATCATTCATCTGCATGCGCGCCAGCCTTCCGACGGCCGGCCGAGCGCCGACGCGCAGCTCTTTCGCGCGTTCATGACCAAAATCAACGACGCCTGCGACGCTGTTCTCAATATTTCGACCGGCGGTTCGTCGCTGATGTCGCTCGACACCCGCCTCGCGCCGGCGCGCGCGCTGAAGCCCGAAATGTGCTCGCTGAATATGGGGTCGATGAATTTCGGCATTTTCCCGATGCTTGAGAAATTCTCGGACTGGAAGCATGAATGGGAGCCGGCGCTGTTGAAGGCGACGAAGAAAACGGTGTTCCAGAACAGTTTCGACGACATCGAAATGATCCTCGCCGATGTCGGCAAGGGCGGCGGCGCGAAATTCGAGTTCGAATGTTACGATGTCGGCCAGGTGGAGCTGCTCGCCTTCTATCTGCGCAAGGGCCTCGTCGAACCGCCGCTCTATGTGCAATTCGTCCTTGGCGTGCTCGGCGGCGCCGGCGCGAGCGTTGAAAATCTCGTTCACCTCAAAGGAACCGCCGACAGGCTGCTCGGCGACGCGTATCAATTCTCGGTGCTGGCTGCGGGCGGCAAGCAGATGGGCATCGCGACAGCAGGGGCGATCATGGGCGGCAATGTCCGCGTCGGGCTTGAGGACAATCTGACGATCGCGCCGGGCGTTCTTGCAGGATCGAACGCCGAGCAGGTCGCGAAAGTGCGCCGTATCCTCGATGAGCTTGGTCTTGATGTCGCAACGGCCGAGGACGCGCGCGCGATGCTGAAACTGAAGGGGCGTGCGGCGATTGCCATCTGAGACCATCATCCGGGACGCAGTTGTCGAGGACGCCGAGGCGATCCGCGATCTCGTCGCGGCGCTTGCGCGCGAAACCATCGGCGAAGATCAGCAGGTGATGTCAGTCGAAGCGGCGCGGCGCTGGGGGTTTGGCGCGGACCGGGCGTTCGAGTGCATCGTCGCGGCGCGCGGC
>JBGSNB010000139.1:0-2588 GCA_041739835.1 Parvularculaceae bacterium
CATTCGCCGCTGCTCGCCGACGCCGCCTTGTGGAAGTCGGTCGTCATTGACGGCGCCCGGATAACGCATCGCTTCCGCGACCGCCTCCGCGCCGTCGGCGGCGAGCGCATCGGCGGAGGCGGATGTTTTCACCCAGTCGGAGAAGGGCCGCGCCGCGCCCTCGACGTCGGAAGTCAACGGCGCATCGAACTCGCGATGATAGGTCGCGTGATCGCCGACGAGATTGACGACCGGCGTTCGCGCGCGCCGCGCATTGTGAAGGTTTGCCGCGCCATTGGCGAAGCCGGGCCCGAGATGCAGCAGTGTCGCCGCGGGCGCGTCGGCCATGCGGCCATAGCCGTCGGCGGCGCCGGTGACGACGCCTTCAAAAAGGGCGAGAACGCCGCGCATGCCCTCATGCTTGTCGATCGCGGCGACAAGCTGCATTTCCGAGGTCCCGGGATTGGCGAAGCAGACTTTGACGCCGGCCTTGTAAAGCGTTTCGATGAGGGCGTCGGCGCCGTTCATGGGCGTGTCTCCGTTCCGGCTTTCGCGCGATAATAGGCGGCGTCGCGCGCGCTGTTCGCTTCGCTGATGACATAGGCTCTGATCGCTTCCGCCGCCGCCTCATCGAGAATTTCGGAAAAGCCCATCATGCCGAGGTCCCTGCGGGCGCCGTCAATGACGACCGACTTCCACAAGGCGGCGTCGGCGAGCAGCGGCGAATGGCGGAGATTAGGCACAAGTCCCGACGACATCGCGTGTTCGCCGTGACAGACGGTGCAATTCGTGGCATAGGCGACCGCGCCCGCCGCGATCGTGTCGGTCGATGCGGTCGATGGCGGCGGCGGCGCCTTGGCCGCTTCCGGAAAATCGACCGGCGGCAGTTCGCCGGCCCCGCCGAGCTTGAATGTCAGCACACGGCCGACTTTCGCCTCGCTTCCGGTCGGGATGACGCCGCCGGCGATGAGGGCGTAAGCGCCGCCCCAGCCGGTCGCGACCGTCACATATTGTTCGCCGTCGATTGCATAGGAAATCGGCGCCGCGACGACGCCGGTCTGGGTGAAAAAGTCCCAGAGCCTTTCGCCGCCGGCCGCATCATAGGCGGCGAAATGCGCGTCCGACGTTCCCTGGAAGACGACATCGCCCGCGGTCGACAGAACGCCGCCGTTCCACGGCCCGAAATGTTCAACCGACCAGCGCGCCTCCTGCCTGGCCGGGTCCCAGGCGATGAGGCGTCCCTTCATCATCGAGCGGAGCGCAAGATGGGTCGCTTCATCGGTCGGCAAGGCGCCGGCGATGAAGGCGGCGCCGGTGTTCCAGCCCATCTTCTTTTCCTTGAAGCCCGGGTCGTCGGCGAAGGCGAAGGGGATCTCCTGCGCCGGAATATAGACTAGGCCCGTCCGTGGGCTGAACGACATCGGGTGCCAGTTATGCGCGCCGAGCGGCCCCGGCAGCTGGAACGAGGGCGCGGAGCCCGGCCAGCGTGCAGCGGGGTTTTCGATCGGGCGGCCTGTCGCCATGTCGACGCCCGTCGCCCAGGTGATCGGCACGAAATTTTTGGCCGAGATAAGCTCGCCCGTCGCGCGGTCGAGAACATAGAAAAACCCGTTCTTCGGCGCCTGCATCAACACCTTGCGCGTTTCGCCGCCGATCTCGATGTCGGCGAGGATGATGTGCTGCGTCGCCGTGTAGTCCCATGTCTCGCCCGGCGTCGTCTGGTAATGCCAGACATATTCGCCGGTGTCGGGTTTCAGCGCGATGATCGAAGAAAGGAACAAATTGTCGCCGCCGCCGGGACTGCGCAGCCTCTGGTTCCAGGGTGAACCATTGCCGACGCCGATATAGAGTAGGTCAAGCTCCGGATCATAGGCCATCGAATCCCAGACCGTGCCGCCGCCGCCGAGCTTCCACCACTCGCCGTTCCATGTCTTCGCGGCCTCTTCCATCGCCGCGTTTTCAAAACCATCGGCGGGGTTTCCGGGCACGGTGTAAAAGCGCCATGCCATCTCGCCATTATTTGCGTCGTAGGCGGTGAGAAAGCCGCGGACGCCAAGCTCCGCGCCGCCATTGCCGATGAGGACCTTGCCCTTGACGATGCGCGGCGCGCCGGTGATCGAATAGGGTTTCGACAGATCGACGGTGAGGACGTCCCAGATTTTTGCGCCGGTCTTCGCGTCGAGCGCGATCAGCCGCCCGTCTATGGTGCCGGTATAGATCTTTCCGCCCCAGATCGCGACGCCGCGATTGACGGCGTCGCAGCACATGACGGACGCGCGCGACCGGTCGACTTGCGGGTCGAACGACCAGACGGCGGCGCCTGTCTTCGCGTCGAGCGCATGAACGACGTTCCAGCTTCCGGTCACATAAATGACGCCGTCATGCACAATCGGCGTCGCCTCGATGCCGCGCGAAACGCCGAGATCGAACGCCCAGGCGAGCCCGAGGTCTTTGACATTCGCAGCCGTGATATTTTCTAGCGGCGAAAACCGCTGCTCGTCATAGGTGCGCCCGTGCGACAGCCATTCGCCGGGCGTGTCGTCGGCGTTGATGATCGCAGCGGCGGTGACGCCGGACGGCGCCGCGCCGAGAACCCGAAGGACGGCGTC
>JBGSNB010000146.1:0-2928 GCA_041739835.1 Parvularculaceae bacterium
GCGATGCGCGGCGCCGATTTCGATGGGCGCACGACAGCGGTCGCCTACGCGGCGGCGCGCGTCTTCCGCCGGCTCGGCGTTTGGCGCGCGGTTGAAACCGAAGCCGAGCCCATTCTCGACATTCTGGTGACCGATGGACGGCGCGACGCCCCCGCGCGCGCCGGCGCCGTTTCATCCTTTCATCTCCACTTCGACAGCCGCGAACTGGAAAATGGCGAACCGCTCGGCTTCATTGTTGAGAACCGATTGTTGCGCAACGCCATTTATGACGGGATCGCGCGCCAGCCGGCAATTTCACTTTTTGCGCCGGCGCGCCGTATTCGCACCGATACCGGCAAGGCCGAGGCGGCGGTCACGCTGGCCGATGGCCGGGTGCTGAGAGCGCCATTGGTAATCGCCGCCGACGGCCGCCACTCGCCGTCGCGCGCCGAGGCGGCGATCAAGATCAACAGCTGGTCCTACAGGCAAACCGGGATTGTCGCGACGGTCATTCATGAGCGTCCGCATGAAGGCGTCGCGCATGAATTATTCCTGCCAGGCGGGCCTTTCGCCATTCTGCCGATGACCGCCAACCGCTCCAATCTCGTGTGGACGGAATCGCGCGACGCCGCGCCCGCTTATCTTGCGCTTGATGATCAGCGATTCCTGGCGGCGATCGCCGCGCGCTTCGGCGATCATCTCGGCGCGCTGTCGCTTGCCGGTCCGCGCTGGTCTTACCCGCTCGCCTTTCACCTGGCGCAGTCTTATGTCACGCCGCGCCTCGCGCTTATTGGCGACGCCGCGCACGCGATCCATCCGATTGCCGGACAAGGCTACAATCTCGGCGTCAAGGATATCGCTGCGCTGGCGGAAACGCTGGTCGAGGCGCGCGATCTCGGCCTCGATATCGGCTCGGTCGCAACACTTGAAAATTACCAGCGCTGGCGGCGTTTTGACTCAAGCGTTCTTGCCTTCGGCGGCGATGCGCTGGTCAAACTGTTTTCAAATGACTTTCCGCCGCTGCGGCTGGCGCGCGATGTTGGCATGGGTGCTGTCAACGCGATTGCGCCATTGCGGCGGATGTTCATGAAACAGGCGGGCGCCGATCTTGGCCGCCTGCCGGCGCTGATGGCGCCCTTGACTTAGCCCTTCAGCACCAGTTCGCCATTGCGCTGCTCGACGCTTTCGAGCTTTGACAGGAAACTCATGCCGAGAAGGTTCATCGCGAGCTGATCGTCGGGCAGGATGAACGCCTTGACATGCTCGACCCTGATGCCGTCGATCTCGATGACATCTATATTGATGAGCGCCGCCTTGGTCTCACCATTCGCGGTGCGAACGGGTTGCGTATAGTCGGACCAGGAAACGTAAATGTTGGCAGCGCGCGCGTCTGAATCGCGCAGCGCCACATAGCTGGCGCCGGTATCGACGAGAAACGACGCCGGGCGCTGATTGACCGCGGCGGTGACAAAATACTGGTGGTTGGCGCCGGCGGGAAGCCGCACTTCGCGCCCGTAATAGGCGGTCTTCAGCACCGGCGCCGCCATTGCAGCCGGCGTCGCGGCAAAGGCGGTTTCGGAGGCTGTCGCCGGATCGCCCCCCGGCTTCGCCGCGTCGAAATGCTTGACGGAGATAACCGTCGCGCACACGCAGATAACCGCACCCAGCAATTCAGTCCGCATCACGAAAGCCCTTCCTCAACGGTCAGGATCGCACGGCGTTGGTTAAGGTTTGGCGGGAAAGCTTGGTAAATGCCGCGTGAATTTCAGCGCGAAAATCCAAGCACATCGGCCATCGAATAAAGGCCAGGCGACTTGCCTTTCGCCCATTTCGCGGCGGCGACCGCGCCTTTGGCGAACAGGCCGCGGTCGATCGCGCGATGCGACAGCGCGATAATTTCGTCAGCGCCGGCGAACATCACCTCGTGATCGCCGACAATGCCGCCGCCCCTGATGACGGCAAAGCCGATGGCGCCGTCTGGTCTTTCGCCCATGGCGCCGTCGCGAGTTCGAACAGAATGATCCTGGAGCGTCACGCCGCGGCCGTCCGCCGCCGCGCGCGCCAGCATCAGCGCTGTACCGGACGGCGCATCAAGCTTGTCGCGATGATGCGCTTCGACGATCTCGATGTCGTAGTCAGGCCCGAGGCGCGCGGCGGCTTCGCGCACCAGTTCCGCCAGAAGATTTACGCCGAGCGACATGTTGCCGGATTTCACAATCGCGACTTTTTCTGCAAGCGCGGCGATTTCAGATTCCTCGGGCGCTGAAAATCCAGTGGTGCCGATAATATGCGCAACGCCAGCGGCGGCGGCGAGGCGGGCGTTGGCAAGGCTTGCCGCCGGCGCCGTGAAATCGATCAGCGCGTCGGCGCGGCGGATCGATCTTTCCGCGTCGGCCTCGACGGCGACGCCCAGACTGTCGAGACCCGCGAGCGGGCCGAGATCCTTGCCGATGGCGTCGCTTCCCGCACGTTCAAAGCCGCCGGCGATGGCGACGCCAGGCGTCGACAGCGCCTGACGGATGACGGCGCGGCCCATTTTCCCGGCGGCGCCCGCCACAAGAATTCTCAAATTGGCCATGCGTGCCCCTTAATTGACGCCGCGCGCCGCCGCTGCGTCGCGATTGAGCTGTTCATCCGTATCAGGTTCTTTTTCGCCCGCAGCCTCAGCCGCTTCAAGCAGCGGCGCGGCGTCTTCCCCGACGGCGACTGCAGGCTCTGGCGTCGGCTCCAACGCTGGGGGCGGCGCCAGTGCAAGGGTTAGCGTCTCATCGGAAAGGCCTTGCGGGGGGCCTTCAAGCGGCGGCGGGGCCAGCCGCCCATGATCCATATAATCGTGGATCATCCGGCGCCATCCGTCGCCGCTGATGCGAAAGAACTCATCGGCGCCGGGAGAGGCTTCGCGCGGCGCGGCGGCGGCGCGTTCAAGCCAGGTCCGCGCTGCGCTGTCGC
>JBGSNB010000150.1:0-7226 GCA_041739835.1 Parvularculaceae bacterium
GCGATGCGCGCGATCCCCTCCGGCGCGAGTTCCGGGCCGACATCGTTGATGCCCGCGGCGGCGATCCGCGCCGGCGCCTCGACAGTGGTCAACATGGTGACGCTGCCGCCGAGCGAGGTGCCGACGAAAACGGCGCGGGGAATGCCCAACTGGTCGAGCGCGGCGAGGACGTCGCCGACATAGATGGTCGGAAAATAATTGAGATGGTCGGGGTCGTAATCCGACCGCCCTCGGCCGCGCAGGGAAATCGCATAAACATCACGTCCGGTCGCGGCGGCGCGCGGCGCGAAATCGTCGAAATCCGCCGCGTTGCGGGTCAGACCCGGCAGGCACAAGACCGGCGTCTTCGTCCCGCCCGACGTCTTGCGAAGGTCGAGGCGCAATTTGTCCTGGGTCAGGACGCAGATATTCTGGCTCTGCAAGGTCGTCTCCGGTCAGGCGCGCCGGGGGTATTTCCCGGCGCCGCCGACCAACCATAATGCCGAATGCCGCGCATTCAACCGAGGGCGTCCGCGCCGGGGTCGTTCGACCGTCCGACCGACGCGGCGTACGACCCGTTCTTGTTCTTGCATTGCGCACCCGATTTCCGCGTGCCCGCGACCGGATTCGCACTCTGGGTCCGCCGCTCTTGACGCTGTTCGCTCTTGACACGCCGACTCACGAAAACCGGCAGCTTCGCGCCATTCGGGCATCGCTGTTTACCCTTTATTTACAAAGGAAAACAGCAAGTGATTGAGTCTGTGGTAAAATTGGTACGCTTGGATTTTGCGTTCAAACCCGGTTGAGGAACGGGTTGACCCCAATTGTCATACTCAAATAGGTTTCAGCCGCTGCCGGGGGCCCAACGAGAAAAATAATAAGAGAGCCTGGCAAGCCGGCCGCAATCGACGGTCGGGTAATATCATCAGGGTCGAAAAAGGCCCGGGGCAACTGGAGGCTATGAATGTCAAAATCCATCAAGTCACGCGTCCTTTTGGGCGTGGCGGCGGCGGCTCTTGCGCCCGCCTTTTTCGCGACTCCCGCGCTTGCGCAGGCAGACGACGTCGAAACCGTGCCGGACGCGGCTGAAGCCGCCGAAGAGTCGGGCGACACGATCGTCGTCACCGGGTCAAGGCTCCGCAAGGACGCCTTTTCAAGCCCGTCGCCTCTTACGACGCTGGATGTTGAAGAGAGCCGTCAACTCGGCGTTTCATCGATCACCGAATTGTTGTCGCGTGCGACGGTCGCGAATGGCACGCAGATTGACCAAACCCTCAATACCAACGCGGGCAACTCGAACGCCAGCGAAGCGCCGCCGACTGGCGGCGTCGGCTCGTCGAATATTTCGCTGCGCGGCCTCGGACCGGAGCGGACGCTCGTCCTCTTGAACGGCCGTCGCTTGGCGGCAACCGGCGTTCGCGGCGCGCCTGCGCAGCCCGACATCAGCCTGATCCCGTTTTCGCTTGTGGAGCGCGCCGAAGTCCTGACCGAGGCGGGCTCGTCGATCTACGGCGCCGATGCCGTCGCTGGCGTTGTTAACGTCATTCTCAGGAATGATTTTGAGGGCTTCGAGATCACGACAAACGTCGAGCGGCCGGAAGCGGACGGCGGCTCGCAATGGCAGGTTGGCTTCATCGCCGGCGCCCAAGGCGACCGCGCGCGCATCACATTCGGCGCCGAATATTTTGACCGCCAGCGCATCTTAGCCGGCCAACGTGATTTCTCTTCTTCCTTCCGCGATATCCGCGTTGGGGAAGATGGCACAGTCTACACGATTGATCGCGACGGCTTCTTTGACAATGTCATCCTGTCAGGCTTTACATCCGATCCGATGTTGCCGCCGGGTTCGTTGGGTGGTCCGATCGGCGGTTCCGCGGGTAATGCGCCAGGCGTCTTCGATACGCGCTTTTTTGTGACGCCAGGACAGACTGATATCGGCATCGCGAATTTCTCGAGTTGCGACGGCCTTCCGGCTGCGCCGGCGGGCGTCCGTGACTTCGGGCTGCAGACAACAGGAGGTCGCGTACGCTGCCGCGATAACTTCCCGTATTTTGACGCCTATAATGATCAGGACGAGCGAAGGAATTCCGACCTTGTCGGCGATCTCGAACGCTTCTCGTTCATGACCAATGGCGAGGTCGATCTCGACTGGTTTGGTACCGGCAATCAGTTCTATTTCGAGGCCTTCTTCTTCGATCGCCAGACCCGCGCCATGGGCACCAATGAGCAGATCTTCCCTGACGTTCCGCGAGCGATCAGACAGCTCGACGCCAATGGCAATGTTGTCGTTGACGGAATGGGCGCGCCGATCCTTGTCGACAACCCGCTCAATCCGTTCGGCGATGATATTGCCCCGATTTTAACTCTCGACAGCTTGCCGCAAACTCGCGACGTCGAATTGCAGCAATTCCGCTTCGTCGGCGGCATGCGCGGCGGATTCGGCAGCGGTTGGCTGGCGGAAAATGACTGGAAATGGGACGCGTATTTCTCCTATGACCGCGGCACCGGCTTCGTCGCCCAGCCGATCCTGTTCGAGCCTCATTTGACATTGGCGACTTTGAATGTCGTTCAGAATTTCGACGGCTCGCTTTCTTGCGGCATTCCAGATCCGACAAACCAGGTCGGCGCCTTCATCACGCAACCGAACTGCGTGCCGATCGATTTCACACGGCTCGATCTCTATGTCGGCGGCCCAAATGGAGAAGGAGTGTTCTCGGATGCGGAGAGCGCTTATCTGATCGGCAACCGGACAAACCGGACCGCGATCGATCAATATATCGCCAACGCCTTTATCGACGGCACGCTCTTTAATTCGCCGTGGGGCGGCGCGATTACCGCTGGTGTCGGTTTCGAGTATCGTAAAGACACGATCAATTCGCAAAATGACATAACGGGCGTTCAGGGGCTCAATGCAGCTGAAAACCCGCTGGTTGAAGGCGAAACGATCGGATCACGCAACTTCACCGAGTTCTTTGGCGAAGTGAACATTCCTCTGATCACCGATCGTCCCGGAATCGAGCTGCTGAACATCGACGGCGCCGTGCGCTACACGGACGAATCGAATTTCGGCAGCGACATCACTTATCGTGCTCGCGCGCAATACCGTCCGGTCGACTGGTTGTCGATTTCAGGCGGCTACGGCACCTCGTTCCGAGCGCCGAACCTTCGCGAGCAATTCCTGGCGGATCAGGGCGGCGGCGTTTCCGGCACGCTGGATCCCTGCATTCAGAATAACATCGTTAGCTTGCTTGGAAACGTCGGTTCTGACGCGGATCCTGGCTTCCAGAACCTTGTCAGCAACTGCGTTGCGAGTGGGGCTGCATTCACTGACTCCGACATGAACGGCTTCCTTGACGCGACGGTCGTTGGCTCTGCCGGCATTACGACCATCCCGACGACGTCGGGCGGCAATTCAACGCTCAACCCGGAAACATCGCGCACCTTTACCGGCACGGTTTCGATGTCGCAGCCGTGGACGGAAGCTTTCGATCTCGATATCGCGGTCAGCTATTATGACATCAAGATCACGGATACGGTTTCTGAACCGACCGCTGATTTGATCGTCGCCCGCTGCTTCAACGATCTGGCCTTCGCGAACGGCACCAGCCCGTTCTGCTCGCTGATTTCGCGTCCGAATTCCGGCAGCGCTACCAGCAACGTCATCAATAACATCAATGTGAGCTTCTTTAACATTGGTGAAGTCACGTCGCGCGGCATCGACATCAACACCAGGTTCGCCGTCGACCTTCCGTTCGCGCCGAACGGCGAGGCCGTCAATTGGACTATGACGACGGCGACGTCTTACCAGCTCGAACAGGAGATCGAGACCTTCGATCCCGCTGACCGGGACGAAAATGTCGGCGAAATCGGCACGCCCGAACTTCGCTTCAATGTCGGTTCGAATTTCAGCTGGGGCAACTGGTCGCTTATCTCCGAGCATCGCCGTCTTGGCGCTGGCCAGCAGGACAACACGCCGGCGTTTGCGGCGCATCCCTTGTTGCCGTCGCCGGACCCGCTGAATCCGGCATTGCCGTCGAACATCCTGGTGCACATTGTCGATAACGTGCCGGCTGTCTGGTATCACGACGCTGCGATCAGCTACAATCAGGACAGCTATTCGCTTTCCGTCGGTGTCAACAACATCGCCGACAAGTCGCCGCCGCTGATCCACAACAGCGCCGGGCCGAACCGGAACAACGCCGTGTCATCGTCCGGCTACGATTTCTTTGGCCGGTCCTACTTCATAACGCTGCGGGCAAGCTTCTAACCCGCCGACGTTACACAAAGGGAAATGGCGCGCTTCGGCGCGCCATTTTCTTTTGGTCTGCGCCGTGCTGCCGACTCCTGCGTGTTCGCTACGTAAAATGAGGGCGACAAAGCGGCATGCGGGCTCGACGGCTGTCCAACTCCCGCAAGGCGACCAATCTTCGCGGCGGGTTCCAGGACATTATGCGCTCGACAACTATTTAAGCCGCTCAGCAATGATCGTTACATTTGGCGAACTAAACTCTAAACGGTAGCCCGAAATCGCGCCGCGACGGATTTTGATCGTCGGGGTATCACCCTCGCGCAGACGCACTTTTTGGTTATCGCCAGCTCGCTGCGCCCATACTTGGCCGTTTTCGAGGACCAGAATTAGACGGCCCGCGGATGTGCTGGCAAAATCGATGAGGCGCGTGCTTGATGCCTCGCTTGCAATCCGCTGTCGGCGCTGTTTCTTGCCTTCTTCGGTCTTGCGTTCCATCCTCGCCCGCACTTGCTCGGCCCCAATACCGACTGGCTCTTCGATCTCGGGTTCCGCTTCGGCAAGCAGCGTCTCGTCGCTGTCGGCGAGTGCGCCTGAGGTATTATCCGAAAGCGGCGTCGCCGCCGCCATGGGTCCCGCCGAATTCAGCAATCCCCGTATTGCGTTCTCCAGGCAGGCGATGCGCTCCTCTTTGTCGCCGCTTTCTTCGCGGCAAAACTCGATCGGATCAACGGACGGCGATTGCGCCAGCGCGGGAGCGGCCTGAAACCCGGCCAGGGCGCCGGCGCCAAGCGACAATCTGAGCAGCGAGAATGTTTGCGACAAAGCGAATGACCCTCCAATTTCACGTTGGTCATTCTAACCGAGTGCGATCGCCGGGGCCAGTCGGCGGGCAGGGCGCCGCTGCTAGTCGCCTTCCCCGTCCAACACCGCCGCCGCCGCGTTCACCGCCGCGGCGATTCTCAGCGCCGCCTGCACCTGGTCTGCGGAAAGGCCGGCCTTGCGCACGACTTTCTCGTGACTGTCGAGGCACATGCCGCACCCATTCACCGCCGAGACCGCGAGGCTCCACAATTCGAAATCGACTTTCTCGACGCCGGGACTGGCGATGACGTTCATGCGCAGCTTCGCCGGCAGTTTTCGGTACTCTTCCGCCGACATCAGATGCGTCGCGCGGTAATAGACATTGTTCATCGCCATGATCGCGGCGGCGGCTTTGGCGGCGGACTTCGCTTCGTCGGAGAGCTTGTCCTGCGTCCATGCGGCAATCGCTTCGATCACGCGCGGGTTGCGCGCGCCATGAGCGGACGCGAGGAACGCGCCGTATTTCTGCTGGTCAGTCAGCACCGTTTCCGCAGCCAGCGTGCCGAGATTCAGGCGAATGTCCTTGGCGTAGTCGGGAATGCTGTCGCGCAGCGCGTCGAGGCTCATGAAGGTCTCCTGATTTCGGCCGCAAGAAGGGCGCGCTTGCGCTTTGCAGGCGCGCCCTTTGCCGGCGTTTCGACGTTGGTCAGAGCGTGTCGCCGCCGATCGGGCGGTTGCACGGGCAAAGCTCGTCCGTCTGCAGTGCGTCAAGCACCCGCAACGTGTCCTGCGGATTGCGTCCGACGCTGAGATTGTTGACGTAAACGTGCTGGATGACGTTGTTCGGATCGACGACGAACGTCGCGCGCAGCGCAACGCCGGCTTCCGAGCGGATGCCGAGACCGTCGATCAGCGCGCCGGTCGTATCGGCGAACTGCCATGCCGGGTGGCTCTTCAGATCGGCGTGGTCGCGCCGCCAGGCGAGCTTGCAGAATTCATTGTCGGAGCTGCCGCCGAGGACGATCGCGTCGCGATCGGCGAATTCCTTGGCGAGGCGTCCGAATTCGGCGATCTCGGTCGGACAGACAAAAGTGAAGTCCTTCGGATAGAAGTAGATGATCTTCCACTTGCCGGGAAAGCTCGCCTGCGTGATGTCCTCGAAAGCGGAGACGCCGCCTTCTTCATGGCTGTTGAATTTCGGTTTGACGCCGACGACTTTGAAATCGGGAAGACGATCGCCCACTCCGAGCATTGGAAATCTCCTTAAGCGTTGATGCGAACGGCGACTGGCGGCGAACCCGCGGTCGCGCTGGCCGCCCGTAAATAGGGCGGCCTTGCGGATTTATCAAATAGATAATATCTAATGTGAGCATCAATAATATCGATTGAAAGCCGCCATGATTGCGTTGCCGACCCTTCGCCAGCTGCAATTCTTTCTGGCGCTCGTCCGGCGGAAATCCTTTTCGCGAGCGGCGGCCGATTGCCTTGTCTCGCAGTCGACCCTGTCATCGGCAGTGAAGGAACTCGAATCGATCCTCGATCGCCAGCTCGTCGACCGCACGACCCGGCAGTTTTCGCTGACGCCGGCCGGCAAGGACGTCGCGGAACGGGCCGCCAGGATCTTGGCGTCGACGGAAGATCTCGCGCGCTCTGTGGCGGCGCGCAAGCCGCTGGAAGGCCCCTTCAATCTCGGCGTCATCCCGACGATCGCACCGTTCTTGTTGCCGTTGGCGACGCCCGGCCTCGCCAGGAAATTCCCAGAGCTCGACCTTTATCTCCGGGAGGACCTGACCGCTTCGCTCGCCGAGCGCCTTGCGGATGGGTCGCTGGACGCCGCGCTGCTGGCCTTTCCGTATGAGTTGACGGGGATCGACTGGATTCTCATCGGCGACGACCCATTCCTGTTCGCGGCCGCGTCAGGCAGTCCGATCGCCGCGCGCAAATCGGTGAGGCCCGCCGACCTGAAGGACGCCCATCTGTTATTGCTGGAAGATGGTCATTGCATGCGCGAGCACGCGCTGGACGCCTGTCGTCTCCGGCATGACGATGTCGGAACGCCTTTCGGCGCGACCAGCCTTTTCACCCTGACGGAAATGGTGCGCGCAGGCCTTGGCGCGACCCTGCTGCCGAAAATGGCGGTCGATGCGGGACTGGCGGCGCATTCGGGCCTCGCCGTTGCACCGCTCGCCGAGCCGGC
>JBGSNB010000161.1:0-1798 GCA_041739835.1 Parvularculaceae bacterium
GCCGTCCGGCGCGGCCGCTGCTTCACCCTCGGCGCCTTCGCCGCCGCAGGCGGAAAGCGCCAGAGCGCCGGTCAGCGCGAGGGTCGAAAGGCCGGTCAGGAGTTTGAGGCGGCGGGCCATGAGATTGTTCCCCATTGGAAGCGCAGGCATCATACAGGCGACTTTGCACTCTGCAATCGCGACTTAGTCGCACCGAGGATTCGCATGTTGCTTCAGATCAGCGATGTCATCGACGCCGACATTGTCGCCGCCGTCATCGAAAAGTCGGCCGCGACCGATTTCTGGATCGACGGGCGGGCGACCGCGGCCGGGCGGGCGCAAGCGGTGAAAAACAACCAGCAGGCCCTGGCGTCCGGCCCGGCAAAAGGCGTCCTCGACATGCTGGCGCGACGGATCCTCGATCACGAAATGATCCGGAACGCGGCGGAGCCCGCCGCGCTCGCCCGCCTCATGCTCAATCGCTATGGCGAGGGCATGGGCTATGGCGCGCATGTTGACGCCCCCTATGTCGATGGCGTCAGGACCGATCTCTCCTTCACGCTGTTCCTGAGCGATCCCGCGACTTATGACGGCGGCGATCTCGTCATCGACAGCGCCGGCGCGGAAGACGTCATCAAGCTCCCCGCAGGCTCACTGGCGCTCTATCCCTCAACGAGCCTTCATCGCGTGACCGAAGTGACCCGCGGCCAGCGCGTCGCCTGCGTCGGCTGGATCAAGAGCCGGGTTCGTGCGCCGGAAGACCGCGCGACCCTGTTTGAGCTCGCCCGCCTCGGCGCCGATCTGCGATCGATCGGCGCGCCGGGCGAGCTGCGCGACCGCCTCGCCAATATCCGCAACAATCTCCTCAGACGATGGGGCGACTAATTTGTCGAAATCGGCGGCCGCCAACCGTCTTTGGCTCAGGCGGCGTCGCCGCTCAGGACAGGAGACAAAAATGAAAGCGATCATTCTCGCCTTCGAAGCGCCGGGCGGTTTCGCCAAGCGCACCGACAAGGCGCAGTACAAAGCCTATATGGACGGCTGGTATGCCTTCGGCGAAGCCTTGCAGACGGCAGGCGTCTTCCGGGGCGGCGCCGCCCTGCAATCGCCCCAGACAGCGACCGTCATTCGCGTCGCCAAGGGCAGACGCAGTGTCGAGGATGGACCCTTCACGGACTCGAAGGAACAGCTCGGCGGCTATTTCCTCGTTGAGGTCGCCTCGCTCGATGAGGCCGCCGAGCTTTCGAAAAAATGCCCCGCGGCGGAGGACGGACGCGTCGATGTGCGCGCCATTCCGGATTATGGACAGGTGGAATAGGCCATGAAGTACATGTTCTTGATTTATGACAAGGAAGACGATTTCCACGCACTTCCCGAGACCGAGCAAATGAAGATCGTCGGCGAGCATATGGCGTTCACCGAAGCGTTGCGTCAGGCCGGCGCAATGATCGAGGGCGCCCCTCTCGATCACACCCGCGTCGGGCGGCGGGTTCGCGGCGACCGGATCGAGAACGGTCCGTTCACGGATTCGAAAGAGCAGCTGGGCGGCTACTATCTGATCGAGGCGAAAGACCTCGACGCCGCCCTCGAATGGGCGGCGCGTTGTCCCTCGGCGGCTTATGGGGCGGTCGAAGTGCGGCCGATGCAAAGCTGGGAATGACGAATGCTAGCCGGATGGCGGAAGCGACGGCGCGCGCCTCCTATGGGCGGCTCGTCGCCTATCTCGCGGCCCGCACGCGCAATATCGCGGCGGCGGAGGACGCCCTGAACGATGCTTTCGCCGCGGCGCTCGAACATTGGCCAAAGACCGGCGTTCCCG
>JBGSNB010000164.1:0-3636 GCA_041739835.1 Parvularculaceae bacterium
GTTGGCGAGAACGGCGCCCGCCTCGCCCGCAAAGCCGTTGGCGCGCGCCAGCAACGCCAGCGATGCGGGCGCTGACGACAGGTCCTCGGACTTTTCGCGAATGCGATGGATCGCCGTCGCGTCGCGGGCGCGCGCCTCGTCAAAATCGATCAAAAGCTCAGCCAGCATGAAACGCTCCGTTAACGCGACGGCAGGCCGGGTTAGCGCCGTCTTTGGCGGCAGAGTTAAGCCTTTATTGAAGAGATTTCGCAATGATCGCCGCGATGATCCGCAGCTCCTGAGGGAATTCTCATGGCCGTCCGAATTTTCGCGATGACTTCGCGCGCCGCAAGCGCCGCCGCCTGCGCGCTGTTCATGTCCGCCTGCGCGTCGAGCGGCAAGACCCTGCATGCCGACGGCGAAAAGGTCGACTACAAGAGCGAAATCGGCGTCTTCACCGATCCTGGCGCGCATGGCTCCGACATGGATCCGGTCGCCGCCGCCGCCTATTGGGGAACGCAATATGACCGCAATGCGAAGGATGTGAACGCTGCGATCGCCTATTCGAGCGCGCTCCGGAAAATCCGTTCGAACGAGGAGGCGGTCAAGGTGATGACGCGCGCCGCCAACGCCAATCCCGAGCACGCCGGCGCCAATATCGAAGCCGGCAAGACGCTGGTCGAAGCCGGTCGCGGATTTGAAGCGGTGCGCTATCTTGAAAAAGCGATTGAACTCGCGCCGCAGGACTGGCGCGGCTTTTCCGCCTATGGCGTGGCGCTCGACCAGATCGGCGAGCACAAGCTGGCGCGCACGAAATACGACATGGCGCTGGTGTTCGCGCCCGACATGCCGATGATCATGAACAACAAGGGCCTGTCTTATGCGCTCGACGGCGATCTCGATCAGGCAAAGCAGGTACTGCGTCACGCGGCGACGACCCGAGGCGCCGATGCGCGGATCCGCCAGAATCTTGCGCTTGTCCTCGCCATGAAAGGCGAGATGCGCGAGGCCGAGCGCCTTGCGCGTTCCGACCTGCCGCCGCAGATCGCCGACCAGAATATCGATTATTTCCGCGCGCTGGTGAACCAGCCGGCCTACTGGCAGGAATTCGCGGCGGACAATGTCGAGACGCCCTCGTTTGACGCAGCGCCGGTCGCCGCTGCGCCAGCGGCGTCAAAGCCGTCGCCGGTGCTGAAAGAAGAGCCCAAAGAGGAAAAGCCGAAATCCGCCGTTCCCGTCGCTCTCAAAGACGGCGCCGCAACGCCGACCGCCGCTTCGGCGGAAGCGCCGACGCCGCTGCTCAAGAACGACTGATACGCCGCGCGACCCGCGACAAAGGCCGCCCGGTCGGGCGGCCTTTTGCTTGGGCGCCGGCCGGCGACGCCGGCCGCAATCACCAAGGCTTAAGCGATTTCCGCCATTCTGGCCGCAATCGGGACCGGCGCACGGCGCGAAATTTGCTTTGCTCTTTCCCCACAAGGTTGCGCCGGAGAGAACCGGCGGGAGTTGAGCCAAAATGAAACGCTGGAAGATTGCCTCAGGGCGTCGAAAATTCCTCGGCTGCACGCGCGGATCGTCGGCAGTCGAGTTTGCGCTCGTCGCGCCGATGTTCCTCGCCCTCACCTTCTCGATCATGGAGGGCGGCTATTTCTTCTTCGTCGAATCCGCCGTCAACGCGGCGAATGCCAAGGCATCGCGCCTGATCCGCACCGGACAGGCGCAGTCGAACGCCATTTCGCGCGACGCTTTCTTTGCGGAAGTATGCGACGTTGTCGATCTGTTCGGCGACTGCAACACGCAATTGACGGTCGATGTCGCCCGCTTTGCAACCTTCGCCGAGCTTGCCGCCGACATCGCCGCGCCGGTCTGCCGCGACGCCGACCCGGATCAGGTTGATGCGCTGCCCTATCAGGCCGGCGGGGCGCGCGACATCGTTCGCGTGCGCGTGTGCTATCTCCACAAGAGTTTCAATCCGGGCCTCGGACTAAATCTCGAAAAGGCCGCCGGCGGACGGGTCAAGATGTTTTCGACCTCGATCTTCCACAACGAGCCCTATGATTCATGATGCGCAAGGGAAAAGCCGCCATGGCCGCATGGACGTCACGCCGCAGAATAATCGCCGCCCGCCGCTTCGCCGAATGCCGCAGCGGTCTTGCCGCCGTCGAATTCGCCTTCATCGCGCCGATCATGATCTTGCTGTTCTTCGGCGTCATCGAAGGGTCATCGGCCTATTCGACCAGCCGCAAGGTCCTGCTCTCCGCCAACACGCTCGCCGATCTCGTCGCGCAGGAATCCTCGATCACCAAGAGCAGCCTTGAAGATCTCTTTGTCGGCATGGAAGACGTCATCGACAGCCGCGACATCGACATCACCTTCCGCGTCGTCAGCGTCGTGCTCGATGCGGCTACGGATGAAGTGAAGGTTCACTGGAGTTTCGATTCGACCGGCGCGGCGCCGTATCCCGCGGGTTCTGTCTATACAGGCGACATCGACAAGGCGGTGCTGAACGACACCGCCTCGCTGATTGTCGCTGAGACGTCCTATGATTACGCTTCGCCGATTTCGCAAAAAGTGATCGGCGCGCTGACCATGAACGAGACGGCGACGCGCTGGCCGCGCCTGTCGTCGAAAGTCCAGTACTGCGTCACGGTCGGCAACTGCACAAGCTGAACGAAAAAGCCCCGCCGGCGCGGCGGGGCTTTCATCTCCGGCAGGCGGCCCGCGCCTATTCCGTCACATTCACGATCTTGTTGCGGGGGGCGTTTTCCGAGGCGATCAGCTTGCGGACGAGTTCCGGCGTCGCTTCAAGGCTCGCCTGGTGAACGGCGATCATCGTGCCGTCGCCCTTGACGGCCGCGTCGATGCCGGCGGCCTCCGCCGAGCGGACCGTCAGCATCGAGGCCGACATGTCATCGACATAGCCGCTGGCGCTGACGGTCTTGGCCGCGATCTCGTCGCGGAAGCGTTGCGCCAGCGCGAAATAGCTGCCGATCGAGGACGCGACATTGCCGCGCGGAATGCCGTAATCGGCGATCTCGTAGCGGCTGAGATAGGCGCCCGAATTGTCCGAGAAAATCCCGGCGCTGGTGAAGACATATTTCTGGTTGAACGCCGAGACCGATTGCGGATTGGCGTAGCCGCCGGTGAAGAAGGTGACGATATTCGCGCCGACGCATCCGGTATTGTTCGGCCCGAGACAGGCAAGCGGCACGATATTGAAATTGAGCGAGCCGCCGATCGAGGCCGCAATGAAGGCTTGGCCGTCCGGCGTCCGCCGTTCCTGCCAGACGATGCCAAGCTCGGTCAGCACCGGGCCGAGATTGACCGGATCGAAATTCGTGATCAGGACTTCCGGACGCGTGATCAGCTCTTGCGTCTGCGCATTCGCCGCGCTGACGGAAAATGCGATCGCGAGCGCCGACAGGCTGCAGAATAGTCTCGACATGAAAGTCCCCACCGTTTGAGTGACGGCCGCCGGCCGTTGGGCGCCCCGCCGCCCGATCCGGCGCATGCTACCTCGAAACCCGTCTCGCGCAAATGCCGCGTGACTTTGCGCGGGCCGCATGGTTGAAGCCGCGTCGATGGACAATCGACGCCCCAATGACGCGAAAAGAAGGCCCGGTCCGCCCCAGAAAAAGGCGCCGCCGCCCCCGCCGC
>JBGSNB010000217.1:0-3971 GCA_041739835.1 Parvularculaceae bacterium
CGTCCGGCGCCGACGCCGCGCTGATCGGCCGGCCCTGGATCTATGCGGTCGCGGCGCAAGGCGAAGCCGGCCTCAAGAAGTATCTCGCGCTCGTCAGGCACGACCTCACGGTCGCGATGGCGCTGACCGGCGTCACGCGCATGGGCGAGGTCAGCGGCGAACTGATCGATGATGCTTGAGGGCGAACGCCGTGACGACGCCGCATAGCGCCGCCGCAAGGCCGAACCAGGTGAGCGCATATTCGAAATGCCGGTTCGGGATGTCGATGCGGGTCAAGCCGCCTTTCGGCCAGGGACCGACGCTCTCCCGCCCGAAACTGTCGATATAGAACGCCGGAACGTCGAGGGCATGGCGGTCTGCAAGGACAACGGGATCGCGGGTGAAATAGAGATTATCCGCAGGCTGATCTTTTGGCGCGACCCATTTGTCGACGCCGCGCCGGCGTTCGGCGCTGCGGAAAAGACCTTCGACGCGCAGCGCCCCGGCGACAATGCCTTCCGGCCGCGTCGCGGGGGCGCGAAAATCCTGCGGGGCGAATCCGCGATTGACATAGACGAAGCGCCGCCCGCCGGCAGGCGCGTCGGCGGCGGCGAGCGGCGTGAAGACGTAAACGCCGGCCGCGCCCCCATAGGTCCCGAACACCGCCGTTTCGAGGTCATGCGCGTAGACGCCGTCAAGGTAGACCGGCTGGTATTCCATGTTCTCGCCCGAAAGCGTGCGCGCCAGCGCATCGTCAAACACGATCGGCGCCGCAGCGAGGCGCGCCGCCATTTGTTCGATGAGGTCGCGCTTCCAGTCGAGACGCTGCAATTGCCAGACGCCGAGCGACAGGAGGATTGAGAGCGCGATCATTGTCGCCGCGATAAGGGTCGGCCCGGCGCGCGCGCTCATTCCTCGAGCCGGCCTTCTTCGGCCTTGTGACGGTACTGGAGGGCGACCAGCGTCGCCTTGAACGGGCGCAGCAAGGCGAGCGACAAGACGATCGCGACGCCGGCGGAAATCCCGAATGCGGCGGCGATCGGCGCGTACCAGACGAAACGCGCGACGAAGGCGACGACGACGGCGACAAAGCCGACAATGAAGATGATGAAGACGGCGGGACCGTCGCCGGCATCTGCCTTTGAAAAATCCAGCGCGCAGACCGGACAACGGTCATGGAGGCCTAGAAAGGACTTGAACAGCGCGCCCTGCCCGCAGCGCGGGCATTTCCCGGAAAGGCCGACGGCGTAAGGCGAGACCGGCGGAAAATAACTCATCGCGCCGCGGCTTGCGGGGTCAAAGTCAGCTGCTCGTCGGCGACAGCCTCACCTGCCGCATAGGCTTTCGCCGCATCGACGACCGCGGCGAGGGACTTCGCGGTGCAGGTCTGGCGCTGCTCGTCGGCTTCGATCGAGGCGTTCGCGATCATCGCATCGACCAGCGCCGCCGGCAGATCTTCGCACCAGATCATGACGAAGCTCATTCCGCCGCCGTCGCGGCGCGCCCAGTAATAATGGTAGCCCTCGCCATCATCGTCCGCCATCTGCAACGCATAATCGTCGCCGCCGATCGAGAGGAACCGCGCGCCAATGCGGTCCTCTTCGACGAGGAACGCGTAGTCGCCGCCCTCGCCAAGCTCTACCGACAGCGAATTGCAGTCCGACGTCTCTTTCTCCGCCGAATGGGAGCACGCGTCGTATTGCCCGGGTGCGATCGGCGTCGCGGTCGCATTCAGGGCGGTGAGAAGCGGCGTTTCGGAGACGAGGCAACCGGCAAGAGATAGCGCGGCGGCGACAGCGGCGAAGCGAACGACAAGGCCCTTCATGACGAAGCCCTTTCCCTGATCGCCTGCACCTTAGGAGAGCAAGCCCTGATTGCCGAGCACATAAACGAATGCAAAGAGGAACAGCCAGACGACATCGACGAAGTGCCAGTACCACGCCGCCGCCTCAAAGCCGAAATGGCGCTCCGGCGTGAAATGGCCGGCGAGCGCGCGGAACAGGCAGACTGTCAGGAAGATCGTGCCGATGATGACATGCAGTCCGTGAAAGCCGGTCGCCATGAAGAACGACGCGCCATAGATGCCGCCGCCCGAAAACTTGAACATTCCGAGCGTCAGCGCCTCGGAATATTCGACCGCCTGCAGGAAAGTGAAGAACGCGCCGAGGATGATCGTCACGACCAGTCCTTGCACGAGGCCTTTCTGGTCGTTGTGAAGGACCGCATGATGCGCCCAGGTCACGGTCGTGCCGGACAACAGCAGCACCAGCGTATTGATGAGCGGCAGACCCCAGGCCGACAAAGGCTCGACACCCTGCGGCGGCCAGACGCCGCCGGTCGAATGCAAGCGGAAATCATTGCCGAGAAACGCCGGGTCGCCGTTCAGATTGGTAAGTTGAGAGCCGTCGGCAAGCAGGATCGCATCGCGCGCGTCCGGGAACAGCGCGGCGCCGAAAAACGCCCAGAACCACGCCGCGAAAAACATCACTTCCGAGGCGATGAAGAGCACCATGCCGTAGCGCAGGCCAAGGCGCACGACCGTCGAGGTGTTTTCACCGGTGAGACTCTCTTTGACGACGTCGCGCCACAAGCCGATCATCGTCACGATGACGCCGGCAAGCCCGGCGAAAAAGAGCCAGGAGCCCTTGATCGAAAAGGCGTAGACGCCAGTCGAATCAGGAACGCCGAGCACGAGCCCGGTCTCCCCGGCGCCGGACTTCATCCACATCACCGCGCCGATCATCAGCGCCGTCGCCGCCGCCGCGCCGATCAACGGCCAGGGACTCGGATTGACGAGATGGTACTGGTGTTTGACCTCAGCTCCGGCCATGGAATCGCCCTCATCAGGTTCGCTTTGGCGTCGTCTATAGCCCCCTGCGGGCTGGCATTCCAAGCCCCGGGCGCCGCCGCCGGCTGCGACAAATCCCGCTCCTCAGGAACCCGAACCCTCCGACCGCAGGTCGTCCCACGGGAAAAACGTATAGGACAAGGTAATCGTCTGTACGTCATCGAGATTGGGGGCGTCGGCGATCGCCGGGTCGATGAAATAGGTGACCGGCATTGAGACGGTTTCGCCGGGCTTCAGCGTCTGCTCGGTAAAGCAGAAACACTCGATCTTCTTGAAATAGACGCCGGCCTTGGCCGGCTGGACATTGAACGTCGCGCGACCGGTGACCGGCCGGTCCGTCAGATTGGACGCGCTGTAGAATGCGAGCCCGGTTTCGCCGACATGCAGCGTCTGATCGACCTGCTCCGGCTCGAACGCCCACGGCAAGCCCTCGCCGACAGTCGCGTCAAAGCGGATGGTGATCGTGCGCGCCAGCACCCGGTCCGCTGCCTTGTCGGCGCGCTGCGTCGTGCCGTCAAAGCCGGTGATCTGGCAAAACGCCTTGTAGGCGGGGACCGCGGCGAAGGAGAGTGCGACCATGCCGGCGACGACGCCGGCGACGATGATTGCGGTCTTACGGTTTTTCGCGGCTTCGATCATCACGATGCGCCGCCGATATTGCCGGTGATTTTCAGGATCGTGACGAGATAGACGATCAGCACAAAGGCGGTGAGGCCGATGGCGATCGCCGCATTGCGCCGGCGGCGCTGTTTCCTCGCTTCAGGGATCATGTCGTTGTCAGCCATAAAGCGAAAAAAGATCCTCGACGAGCAGCGCCGCGAACAGCGCGAAGAGATACAGGATCGAAAAAGCGAAAAGCTGCCTGGCCGGTTCCTTGGCGCGCGGCGGCGATTGCAGGACGCGCCAGGCGAGGAGGACGATGCCGGCGCCGAAGGCCGAAGAGATCGCGAGATAGACAAGATCGCCAAGGCCGGTCGCATAGGGCGCAATTCCCGCGACCGCGAGGATGATCGCGTAGGCGAAAATCTGCCTTTTCGTCGACCGTTCGCCGGCGACATTCGGCATCATCGGAACGCCGGCGCGCGCGTAATCCCCCTCGCGATAAAGCGCGAGCGCCCAGAAATGCGGCGGCGTCCAGAGGAAG
>JBGSNB010000227.1:0-1705 GCA_041739835.1 Parvularculaceae bacterium
TCGGCGGGCGCCCGCAAGGTCGAACTCATCGAAGAGCCGATGGCGGCGGCGATCGGCGCCGGCCTGCCGGTGACGCAGCCGACTGGCTCCATGGTCGTCGATATCGGTGGCGGCACGACCGAAGTCGCGGTCCTCTCGCTGGGCGGCATCGTCTATTCGCGCTCGGTCCGCGTCGGCGGCGACAAGATGGATGAAGCCATCATCGGCTATATCCGCCGCATGTATAACCTCCTGATCGGCGAAGCCTCGGCCGAGCGGATCAAGAAGGAAGTCGGCAGCGCGATGATCCCGACTGAAGGCTCCGGCATCACCATCCAGATCAAGGGCCGCGATCTCATGCATGGCGTCCCGAAAGAAGTCCGGATCGGCGAAGCGCAGGTCGCCGAGGCCCTCGCCGAGCCGGTCAGCCAGATTATCGAGGCGGTCAAGGTGGCGCTCGAGGCGACGCCGCCCGAACTTGCAGCAGATATTGTCGACACCGGCATCATGCTGACCGGGGGCGGGGCGCTCCTCAGGAATCTCGATCAGGTCCTGCGCGACGAGACCGGCCTGCCGGTTTCGGTCGCCGACGACCCTCTGTGCTGCGTCGCCCTCGGCACCGGCGCCGCGCTCGAAAATGAAAAGGCCATGCGCGGCGTTTTGTCTTCCGCCATCTAGGCTTTAGGATTATTTTTTCGGCCCCATCGCCTAAGGGATTGGCGTTTCGGGGGCGAGTCGCGAGATAATCGGGCGCGCCGGGCGTAATCGCCTGCGGCGCCTTTGGCGATTTTATGGGCTGGCGGATTTATGGACGTATTGGGGCAGGACAGGCGGGAGGTTTTCGGCGGCCGATCGAACTCCAATGTCGGACTGCTGTTGTTTTCGCTGGTGTCGCTGATCCTCCTCCTGTCGAGCCTTTACGCGGCGGAAGCGTCGGTCTTCAAGAAAGCCCGCGAGACGGCGCTGGAGGCGGCATCGCCGGTGCTGGCCGCATTCGCCGGCCCGATCGGCTGGGTGCAGGACCGCGTCGGCGACATTGGCGATTATTTCCGCGTCCTCGAACAGAACAAGGCGCTGCGCGAAGAAAACGCCGCGCTTCGTCAGTGGGAAGAGGAAGCGCGCTCGCTGCGCGGCGTTATCGCCGCGCTGGAGGAGCTGGACGCCTACAAGGCGCCGCCGGACGCTCGGCCAATCAACGCGCTGGTGATCGGCGAAGCGAATGAGGCTTACGCGCATTCGATGATCGTCAACGCCGGCGCCCGCGACGGCGTCGCACGCGGATTTGCGGCGGTCGACGAGCGCGGGATGATCGGGCGCATCGTCGATGTGTCGGACAATGCGTCGCGCATCTTGCTGCTGAACGACATTCAAAGCCGCATCCCGGTCTTCGTTGAAGGTTCCTATGTCGAGGGCCTGCTGATGGGGCGGTCGACCAGCAAGCCGGCGATCGCCATCACCATGCTCGCCAACGCTGACAGGATCGAACCCGGCCAGCGCGTCATCACCTCGGGCGCTGGCGGCGTTCTCCCGCGCGGCCTGCCTGTCGGCGTCATCGCTTCAGTCTCCAAGGAGGAAGCGGTCGTCGACCTCGCGGCCGACTACGCGCGCACGCGCCTTGTGCGGGTTATCAACTACAAGTTCCCCGAAATCGTTCCCGCGCCGGATGAAGCGACGCCGCCGGCATCCGCGCCGCAGCCGGTCGTCGCCCCGGCCGTCGACGCCTCAA
>JBGSNB010000238.1:0-3635 GCA_041739835.1 Parvularculaceae bacterium
GTCCAGCGGCGTTTGCCGGCTCCAGTTGCCCGCAAGGCCGGTCATTTCGTCGATCGCGGCGTCCAGACCGCCGGCGATCGAGACGCTCGACGTCGTGCGGCCGGCAGTCGCCTTGCTCATCATGCCGGCGATTTCCTCGGCGCCGCCCGTGATCGTGCCGACGAAGACCGTCTGATAGGCCGGCCAGTTGGTCGCGAAGGCGAGCACGAAGCCGAGGGCGATGAAGCGCTTGACGAGATCGGACGCAAGGACGCCGCCGCCGGAAAGAAGTCGATAGCCGTAGAGCGCGACATAGATCGTCAGGGCGCCGACCAGCGCCGGAAGCATCGATCCGGACTGACCGAAGAGCCCGGCATAGGCGCTCGCGATATAAGCGGCGACATGGCAATCGACCGTCGACATCAGGACGGCGATGTCGCCGAATTCTCCGCCGCCGGCGCAATAGGAGGTCATCGCCTTCCCCCCTGCACGGTCATGAGGACGGCCGCCGGCGCGGTCTCGCTCTCTTCGATCTGCGGCCTTGCGCCGAGGAGCAGCGGCAGCCATCTGGAGGGATGGTCGCCGACTTTCGCACGCAATGCGTCGAGAGCGCGCACCGACCGTTCGCGGCCGGAGAGAATACGCAGCGCCTCCGGTTCGCCCGCAAGATCGAGGCGCGCGACGACGCTGTCGGTTCCGGTCTTGATGAGGAAGCTGCGCGACGCTTCCGGCAATGAGCGCACAATGTCGAGTTCATGCGAGGTGAGGCCGAAACCGCGGCCATAGTCTTCTTCCTGCGCGCGCGGATTGGGCATGAAGATCTGCGTCGCGGTCTGTTCGCGGATGGCGCTGGCGATGCGGCTGTCGAGCGCGTCGCGCGCCGACTGGGTGCAAAAGCCGACGGCGCCGTTGCGCTTGCGGATGGTCTTCAGCCAGTCCTTCAGCCGCACCGCGAATACGTCGTCGTCAAGCGCCTTCCAGCCCTCGTCGATGACGATCAGCGTCGGCGAACCGTCAAGCCGCTCCTCGATGCGGCGGAAAAGATACATCATCGCCGGCGTGCGAATTTCCGGCGTATCGAGCAGCTCCGTCATGTCGAAGCCGATGATGCGCGAGCCGATCGACAGGCTGTCCTTCGCGTTGTCGAACACCCAGGCGAGTTCGCCCTTGCCGCACCAGCGCGCGATGCGCGCCGCGAGATCATCGGCCTGCGGACGGCGAAAGCCGCCCAGCAGCTCCTGGAAATAGCGGAGGCGCCGGAGCTCCGGCGGCTGGTCGAAATTCGCGTCGACCGCCTCGCTGACGACGGCGAGTTCTTCGGGACCGAGCGGCGCGCCGCCGCCGGCGATCTGCGCGATCAGCGCGCGCAGGAAAGCGCGCGCGCCGCCGCTGTCGGCGAGCTGAAGCGGATTGAAGCCGGTCGGCGTTCCCGGCCGAAGCGTCTCATAAACGCCGCCGATCGAGCGCAGGAAGATTTCCGCCCCGCGGTCCTTGTCGAAAAAGATCGTGCGCGGCGAAATCTTCTGCGCCTGTGCGGTCAGGAAATTGAGAACGACGGTCTTGCCCGATCCAGATGGGCCGATGACGAGAAAATTGCCGAGATCGCCCTGATGAAAATTGAAGAAATACGGGGTCGCCGACGTCGTTTCGAAAACCGTGATCGCCTGGCCCCAGTGATTTCCTTCGGCCGAGCCGATCGGGAATCCATGCAGCGAGCAAAGCCCCGCGAGATTGCCGGACGAGATCAGCGCGCGCCGCGCCGCGTAATCGAAATTGCCGGGAAATTGCGCCCAGAAGGAAGGCTCGAGATTGAGCTGCTCGCGCACCGCGACCGCGCCGATATCGGCGATCGCCGCCTGCGCCGCCGCGGCCTGCGCGTCGAGGTCTTCAAGGCTGTCGGCGCGCACCATGACGGAGAGATGATGCTCGCCGAACGCCGCCGCGCCGCTCGCCGCATCGTCCTTCGCCGCCATCAGCCCGCGCCGCAAGCTTATCGTATCGTCATCGGCGGCCTTGAGGCGCCGCAGCGACAGATCGATGCGCTCCTGCGCGATCTGGCGATCGACAAAGGAATAGCTCTCGGTGATCACCATCTCCGTCGGCAGGCGCAACAGGCCGTCCAGCATGCCCGGCGTCGTCGAGGAGGGATATTCCTTCATCGCCAGCATCGCGCCATAGCCGCGCTCGCCGGCGCCCTGCTGTTCGAACGCTTCGACGCCGAAGGAAAGGCGCTTGTAGGGAAGATAGTCGGACGCGTCGCCGGCCGGATCGAGCGTCGGATGCAAGGCGCCGTTCAAGAGCAGCGACAGGAATTCGAGCGGCTCGGAGCAAACGCCGCCGGCGCCGTCATAGCGCGCGAGCGTGCGCGGCCCGTAAGCGCGCAGCGAGGCCAGCAGATTTTCACGAACGCCGTCCAGCGTCCGGATCTCGCGCGCAACATACGCCTCGCGCGCGACTTTGCCGGTCTTGCGCGCCTTGTCGGTGATCCTGTCGAGAACGCCGACCTTGCCGGCCGACGGCTTGTAGACGATCGTCAGGAAGAGATCGTTGACGAACAGCCGCTTTGCGCCGATGCGGTTTCGCCAGCGGCGATCGAGCCAGGTCGAGAACGGGTCGCCGAAGGCGGCGTCGAGCGCGGGCGACGCCCGGCGCCGCACGACATGATGATAAAGCGCGATCCGCGAATTGCCGATGCTGCGCAACATCGTGTCGCGCACCGCGAGGCGGTAATTGAGATCGTCGGTGTCCGCCGTCTCGAAGGGAAAGCCGTCGAGCAGCAATGTCTGCATCAGCATGCCGCCCTTCAGCGCGATCGTCTGATCGTCGACATGGCCGAGACAGGGCAGGTGATCGCCGACCCGGCGCTCTTTCCTGAACAGCGACTGGAATTTTGTTTGCGCCATCGCTTCCCCTCGGTTCAGGGAGCGTAGCTGTTGCAACGCCAAAAGCCGTGATTTGGCACGCGCGGGCATTTGCTGACGCGCTTGATCCACAGATCGAAAATCCGCGGCTCGCGCAATGAGGCGAGATAGCCGATGGCGTGGAGCGCAAGCGGCGCCAGCAGCGAGGCGAAAGACCGCGTCACCAGGAAGAGTTCCGTCGAGACGACGAGATTGATGACGAAATAGCTGTAGGGAACGCCCGCAAAGGTCTGCGGTTGCGTCAGTGCGCGAAAAACCGGAGTCCTTTGAAGCTGCTGCATTCCATCGTCACCTAGCCGCGCCGGCGGCGGACTGGATCCCCGAAACGATGGAGGCGGCGCCAAACAGGATGAAGCAGCCGACAATGACGGTGATGCCGTAGCGCCAGTTCATGCGGCCGGTCAGCATCATGAAGCCGACAAAAGCGACCGCAATGACCGCGGCGGCGGTTGCGACATTGCCGAGCAGGGTGCCCTGCAGCCAATTGACCGCCGCGAGAATGGGTCCCGACCCCTGCGGATCGACATTGGCGGTCTGCGCGCCGGCGGAGCCGGCGGCGCCGCAGAAAAATGACGCAGCGATCAGGACGGGCCGCATGATGAAATGCGCTTGGGTCACTCAAACTCCGGACAAAGGCTTCCGCAACAGCAGCGTTCTGCCAAGTCATAGCACCGGCATGGAAAACGATTTCTTAACGGACGCGCACGGCGCGCATTAACGCCGCTTAAGGCCTGG
>JBGSNB010000246.1:0-2916 GCA_041739835.1 Parvularculaceae bacterium
GCCAGGGCTCGCGCGATCACGACGCGCCTGCAGGAGCTGCAGACGAAGCGCAACGCCGCCTCGAAGGCGATCGGCGCCGCCAAGGGCAGGAAAGACGAGGCGGAAGCGGCGCGCCTGATGGCTGAGGTCGAGAGCGTGAAGCAGGAAATGCCGGCGCTCGAAGCCGAAGAGGCGGCGCTCAAGAAACAGCTCGACGACATCCTCGCCGCGATCCCGAACCTGCCCGCCGCCGACGCGCCGGACGGCAAGGACGAGAGCGAAAACGTCGAGGTGAGGAAATGGGGCGAGCCGAGACGCCTCAACAACGCCAAAGAGCATTTCGACATCGGCGAGGCGATGGGCCTCATGGATTTCGAGACCGCCGCGAAAATGTCCGGCGCGCGGTTTGTGCTGCTGAAGGGCGCGCTCGCGCGGATGGAGCGCGCGATCGCCAATTTGATGCTGGATACGCATACGGCGGAGTTTGGGTATACCGAGTGCGCGCCCCCGCTGATGGTGAAAGACAATGCGGTGTTTGGGACTGGGCAGCTACCTAAGTTCGAAGATGATCTGTTTGAGGCAAAGGGCCTCAATGCAAGTGATGCGGTAGATTTCGGGCGCGAGCTCGCACTGACGGCTGTTCGGGCCCGTCTAGTCCAACTTACGCAAGTGCAAATTCAGACTGAGGGCTTTCGCCTGTTTGATCAAATTGTAGAGCAGGAAGTTGATAGGCTAAGTGTCGAGTATCCGACTAAAGAACTGCGGAATAGATTTTCAAATTCATACTGGCTAATCCCAACCGCCGAAGTCCCGCTCACCAACATCGTCGCTGACTCCATTCTCGACGCCGACCAGCTTCCCTTGCGTTTCACCGCCTGGACGCCGTGCTTCCGCTCCGAGGCGGGCGCGGCGGGGAAAGACACGCGCGGCATGATCCGCATGCACCAGTTCTCGAAGGTCGAGCTGGTCTCGATTACTGCGCCGGAAAAATCCATCGAGGAACACGAACGCATGACCGCCTGCGCCGAGGCGATCCTGAAAAAGCTGGAGCTTCCCTTC
Source organism: Parvularculaceae bacterium (assembly GCA_041739835.1). Taxonomy (GTDB): domain Bacteria; phylum Pseudomonadota; class Alphaproteobacteria; order Caulobacterales; family Parvularculaceae; genus Amphiplicatus. The sequence continues at coordinate 1,039 of JBGSNB010000246.1, forward strand.
CGCACCGTCGCGCTTTGCACCGGCGACATGGGATTTGCGGCGAAGAAGACCTATGACATCGAGGTGTGGCTGCCGGGCCAGAACCGCTATCGCGAAATTTCGTCCTGCTCGAACTGCGGCGACTTCCAGGCGCGGCGGATGAAGGCGAAATATCGCAAGAAAGGCGAGAAGGGGACCGAATTCGTCCACACGCTGAACGGCTCCGGCCTCGCGGTCGGGCGGACGCTGGTCGCGATCCTCGAAAATTATCAGCAGGAAGACGGATCGGTCGCGGTGCCGACGGCGCTGCAGGGATATATGGGCGGGCTGACGGTGTTCGGCAAATGCTGAGCCAGTCAGGCGCCGTCATCCCGGATGCGCTGCGGCATGCAATGCCGCTGCGCTGGTCCGGGATCTCGCGCCGCCAACAGATCCCGGATCTGCATCGCATCATTTCATGCTGCGATGCGCGCGGGATGACGGGGGTTTTGAATTGAGAATTCTCTGCACCAATGACGACGGCATCCACGCGCGCGGGCTTGAAAGCCTCGTCAAGATCGCGCGCGAGCTTTCCGAAGATGTCTGGGTCGTCGCCCCGCATGAGGAGCAGTCGGGCGCCGCGCGGGCGCTCACCCTCGCCAATCCGATCCGCATCCGCGAATATGACCCGCGGCGCTTCTCCGTATCCGGAACGCCGTCCGACGCGGTGATGATGGCGACGCAGAAACTGCTTGGCGACAAGCCGCCCGATCTCGTGCTCTCCGGCGTCAATAACGGCCAGAACCTCGCCGAGGATGTGACCGTCTCCGGCACCATCGCGGGCGCCTTTCAAGGGATGTCGCTCGGCATCCGCTCGATCGCGCTGTCGCTGTCGCGCTTCTCGCGCGACGATGCGAAATGGGAAACGCCGGAGGCGCATGCGCCGGCGATCATCCGGCGCCTGCTCGACGCGGGCTGGCCGGAAGATGTCGTCATCAACATCAATTTTCCGGACCGCGCGCCCGGCGATGTCGCCGGCGTCGAGGTGACGCGCCAGGGTCATCGTGACGATTTCACCTTGTTCGCGGAAGAGCGTCAGGATCTGCGCGGGCTGAAATATTACTGGTACGGTTACAAGGGCAAGTTGTCCGACCCGCCCGAAGGCACCGATTTGCGGGCGATTTACGACGGCCGGATTTCAATAACGCCGCTGCATCTTGCGCTGACGCATGAAGACGCTCGCCAGCGGCTCGGATTGCTGTTTAATGCGACGACGGGGGAGGCGAAGCCATGACGGCGGCGCCGGCCCCTGTTCGAGTCTTAACCGCTTGTTAACCGAAAATGGCGTTTCGTTACCATCAGGTTAACTGCGGCAGGGAGTGGCCCATGATCCGGCTTGGTTGGGCGTTGGCGTTAATGTCGACGAGCGCGCTCGCGGGTTGCGGCTCTCACAATCACGCGCCGGTCACTTACGGAACGGCGCCCAACGCCCAGACCGCGCGCATCTACAATTCGCCGCAACAGGCGGCCCAGCAAAATCCCTACGCCGCGCCGAGCTACAATTCCGGGATCACGCCTGCGGTCGGGACCGTCGGACTTGCGCCGTTGACGCCCGTCATGGAAACCAGCCGGCAGGGGCGCAGCGACTACGCCGCGCAGCCGATCTATCTCGCGCAGGCGGATATCGCCCCCGTCAGCCAGGCGCCGATCAGTCAGTCTACGGAGGAATTGCCGGGACAGGTGACGGTGCTGCCGGGCGACACCGTCTATGCGATCGCGCGCCGCACCGGCGCCTCGCCGCAGGCGATCATCGCGCTGAACAGCATGAAGCCGCCTTATGCGCTAAATGTCGGCCAGCGCGTGCGCGTGCCGGCGAGCGCGGTGCCGCCCTCGCGCGCCTTCGCCTCGGCGACGCCCCAG
>JBGSNB010000281.1:0-3226 GCA_041739835.1 Parvularculaceae bacterium
GGCAGCACGCCGTCGGCGATCAGGAACGACGAGGCGCGCAGATGATCGGCGATGACGCGGTGCGCCGGCGCATCGTCGCCTGTCGCCGGCCGCCCGGTCAGTTCGACCGACGCGGCGATGATTTTGCGGAATAGATCGGTATCGTAATTGTTGTGAACGCCTTGCAGCACCGTCGCGATGCGTTCAAGGCCCATGCCGGTGTCGATCGAGGGCTTGGGGAGAGCGACCATCTCACCGCCGGCGTGACGTTCGAACTGCATGAAGACGAGATTCCAGATTTCGATGAAGCGGTCGCCGTCGGCGTCCGCCGATCCCGGCGGGCCGCCGGCGATCTTCTCGCCATGGTCGAAAAAAATCTCCGAACAGGGGCCACAGGGGCCGGTGTCGCCCATCGCCCAGAAATTGTCATTCGTTGGTATACGGATGATCCGCGCCTCGGGCAGGCCGGCGATCTTCCTCCAGAGCGCCGCGGCTTCATCGTCGGTGTGGTAGACGGTGACGGTGAGGCGGTCCTTGGCGAGGCCGAAATCCTTGGTGATGAGCGCCCACGCGGCATCGATCGCCTCCTCCTTGAAATAATCGCCGAAGGAGAAATTGCCGAGCATCTCGAAAAACGTGTGGTGGCGCGCGGTGTAGCCGACATTGTCGAGGTCATTGTGCTTGCCACCCGCGCGCACGCATTTTTGCGACGAGGCCGCGCGCACATAGGGGCGCTTTTCGGCGCCGGTGAAGACGTTCTTGAACGGCACCATCCCGGCATTGGTGAACAGCAGCGTCGGGTCGTTCTGCGGGACCAGCGAGGCCGACGGCGTCACCGTGTGGCCGCGCTTCCTGAAAAACTCGAGAAATCCGGTCCGGATGTCGTTCAAAGACGTCATGGCGTTCTGCGGTCCCTGGAGGATTGGCGCGCAAATAGACCGCGCCGGGGAGCCTCCTTGCTCCCCGGCGCGGCCGGATTACTTAAGATGTCGGCGCCCCGCCGTAAAGCGAGGCTTGTCATCGCGGTCTGTGCGGCGGCGCGCGCCCTACATCTTCATGCAGAAGAAATTCAGCTTGTTGCCGTCGGGGTCGCGGAAATAGCCGGCGTAGAAAGTGTCGCCGCGCGGGCCCGCGGGCCCTTCGTCGATTGCGCCGAGCGCCATCGCCTTCTTGTAGAGCTTGTCGACCTTGTCGTTCGAATCGACAACGAGGGCGACCATCGTCCCGTTCCCGAAAGTCGCGGGAAGGCCGTTATGCGGCTTGATGACGCCAAGGCTCGGCTTATCCATGGCGGTTCCCCAGGCGATGAAACTGTCGCCCTCCATGATGCGCTTGGCGCCGATCTCGCCGAGCAGCTCGTCATAGAACTTCGCCGCGCGCTTGATGTCGTTCGTCCCCAAAGTCACATACCCGATCATCGGTCTCTCCTTCTTGCTGACGCCTCGATCCTAGAGGAGCGCGCCGCCGGCGCGCCCGTCAATTACCCGTGAGGGAAGCGGCGACGCCGTCAGGCTTCCGCCGCCTCATTGAGATCGTCCTCGTCGCCGGCGAGCAGCTCGGTCGCGACCAGCCCCGCATTCTGGCGGATCGCGGCGGCGATCGACGCCGCGACATCGGGATGGTCTTTGAGGAACTGCTTGGCGTTCTCGCGGCCCTGGCCGATGCGCTCGCCATTATAGGAAAGCCAGGCGCCGGACTTCTCGACCACATTCGCCTTGACGCCGAGATCGACAAGCTCGCCGGCATAGGAAATGCCCTCGCCATACATGATGTCAAATTCGACCTGCTTGAAGGGCGGCGCCACCTTGTTCTTCACGACCTTGACGCGCGTCTGGTTGCCGACGACGTCCTCCCCCTTCTTGATTGCGCCGATGCGGCGGATGTCGAGGCGCACGGAGGCGTAGAATTTCAGCGCATTGCCGCCGGTCGTGGTTTCCGGCGAGCCGAACATCACGCCGATCTTCATGCGGATCTGGTTGATGAAAATGACGAGCGTGTTCGATTTCGAGATCGAGCCGGTGAGTTTTCTCAGCGCCTGGCTCATCAGCCGCGCCTGCAGCCCAGGCAGGCTGTCGCCCATCTCGCCCTCAAGCTCGGCGCGCGGCGTCAGCGCCGCGACCGAGTCGATGATGAGGACGTCGATCGCGCCCGAGCGCACCAGCGTGTCGGCGATTTCAAGCGCCTGTTCGCCGGTGTCGGGCTGCGAGATCAGGAGATCGTGGAGATTGACGCCGAGCTTTTGCGCATAGATCGGATCGAGCGCGTGTTCGGCGTCGATGAAGGCGGCGACGCCGCCTTTCTTTTGCCCCTCGGCCGCGACCTGCAGCGCCAGCGTCGTCTTGCCGGAGCTTTCCGGCCCGTAGATCTCGACGATCCGGCCCTTCGGGAGGCCGCCGATGCCAAGCGCGATGTCGAGGCCGAGCGAGCCGGTCGAGATCGATTCGATGTCGACAACCTCGCGGTCGCCGAGGCGCATCAGCGAGCCCTTGCCGAACGCCTTGTCGATCTGGGAGATCGCCGCTTCCAGCGCCTTTTTCTTGTCCACTCCGTCCGCCTCCACCAACCGCAACGCCATCTTCGTCATCGCCAGCTCCCTTGCCTGCCGGGCCCAAGCCCGTCAATCAGTCGGCGACTTGTACCGCTTTTGTTCTCATGTTTCAAGGGGCGTCAGGTGATTGTTTTTGTTTATGAATTCGATTCTGTTCCAAAAATGTTCCCAAAGGACCCCCCGCAATGGTTTCCACCAAACGTCCAATCCGACCCAACCGAATCGCGTTCACCCGCTGTGCGGCGCCAGGATCGCCCGCCAGAGCCAGAGTTCGGCGATCGCCAACAGGCTTGCCGCGGCGAAGACCAGGTAATGCGCCTTGCGCCAGAGCGACCAGCCGGAACTTTGGAGCACCGGCGCAATTAATCTCGACGCAGCGATCGGCATCGGCGGTATTCCGCGTGGCCGTGTTACCGAGATCTACGGTCCGGAATCAAGCGGCAAAACCACGCTGTGTCTGCATGTGGTCGCCAACGCGCAGAAAGCCGGCGGCGTCGCCGCCTTCATCGACGCGGAGCACGCACTCGATACCGAATACGCGAAAAAGCTCGGCGTTGACATCGAGAACCTGCTGATCTCGCAGCCCGACACCGGCGAGCAGGCACTCGAGATCTGCGAAGTGCTGGTGCGCTCCGGTGCCGTCGACGTCATCATCATCGACTCCGTGGCAGCCCTCGTGCCCAAGGCGGAAATCGAAGG
>JBGSNB010000318.1:0-3344 GCA_041739835.1 Parvularculaceae bacterium
CGCCGCGTCCATGATCGAGCGCTTCTCGCCGCGCTGCGGCGCGGTCAGCGTCACCTTGCGCCCGGCCTTCAGGGTCAAGGCCTCGGCGAGGAGGTCCGCCTGGTCGGGCGCCTCGCTCGTCAGGATGAGCGCGGGCGGATCGCGCGCGTCATAGAACTGCGCCATGAAGGCGGAGAGGATCGCCGGCGTCTCGTCCTCGCGATCATGCTTCGGGAAGAACGCATGATTGCCCCAGTTCTGCCCGGCGCGAAAAAAGAAAACCTGCACGCAGGATTGTCCGCCTTCGGAATGAAGCGCGAAGATGTCGGCTTCGGCGACGCCCTCGGCGTTAATGTCCTGCGACCCCTGAATATAGGTCAGCGCCCGGATGCGGTCGCGCAGCCGCGCCGCGCGCTCGAAATCGAGCGCCGCGGCGGCGCCTTCCATCTCCTGCGAAAGCTGGCGCTGCACGGATTGCGAATCACCGTCTAGAAAGGTCTTCGCCTCGCGCACAAGTTCGCGATAATCGCCCTCGGAAACAAGGCCGACGCAAGGCGCCGAGCAGCGCTTGATCTGGTGCAGCAGGCAGGGGCGCGTGCGGTTGTCGAAGACGTTGTCAGAGCACGAGCGCAGCAGGAACGCCTTTTGCAGCGTGTTCAGCGTGCGGTTGACGGCGCCGGCGGAGGCGAACGGCCCGTAATAGACGCCCTTGCGCTTGCGGCTCCCTCGATGCTTCAGGATCTGCGGGCTCGCATGGTCCTCGGCGATGAGGATATAGGCGAAGGACTTGTCGTCGCGGAAGATGACATTGTAGCGGGGTTTAAGCTGCTTGATGAGATTGGCTTCGAGCAGCAGCGCCTCGGTCTCGGTCGCGGTGACGACGAACTCCATGCGGGCGGTCTCGGAGATCATTCGCATGATGCGGTTCGAGTGGCCGCCGGATTTCGCGTAGGAGGAAACGCGATTCCTGAGGCTCTTCGCCTTGCCGACATAAAGCACGTAGCCGACCGCGTTCATCATCCGGTAGACGCCGGGCCGCGGCGGCAGGCGCGAGACCTCGTCGGCGATCAGCGCCGCGCCGTGCAAATCGTTAACGCGTGATGGGGAGTCTTCGGACATTCCCGTGCAGCCGATTAAGGCTTCGTTATGAACGCTTACCCTAGCGTCACCCGGTATCGCAGGGATACGGGCGGGTCAAATGGCGGGTCAAATGACGGGCCAACGGCAGGACCTGAAGGGCGTTCTGGGGGCGTTCATCCTGTTCGGCGCCGTGGCGTCGGCGGGGTTCGTCGCCGCTTACGCCGCCGTCGAGGATTACGCCCGCGCAAGGGCGAGCCTCGGCTGGCCGACGCGCGAGGGTGTCGTTCTCAGCCATGACGCGAAGGCCGGCGACATCCGATATGCATGGTTCGACGGCGAAGCGTCGCATGTCGGCGAGCGTGTGCGCTTCTGGACCGCCGCGCTGCAATCTTCCGGCAAGGTTTACGCGCCGGGCGCGGCGGTGAAGCTCCACGTGTCGCCGGAAGACGGCGGTCTCGCCGTCATCGAACCGGGCGGATCGTCCTTCCTGTTCGCGGTCGTTCTCGGCTTTGGCGCGTTCCTCGTTTTCATCGGGCTTGCCGGCGTCATCCGGCTGGCGATGCTGGTCGACGGACTTGTGCCGTCGCGAACCGGTCGCGACTTCGAATTCTCGCCGGCCGAATAGCGCGCTCAGGCGATCGCGAATTTCTCGAGCGCCGCCTTGGCGATCGGCTCGCCCCATTCCTGCACGAAGTGTCTGGCTTCGGCGATTTCCATCGGCGCCGGGCATCCGCGAATGAACGAGCGAAGGAATTGCATCGACGGCGGCCCCAGAACCGGGTCCTGCATGCCGACCGCCATGAAACTCTCGCCCGTCCAGTCCTCTTTCCAGAATTTGCGCGCGCGCAGCGACGTTTCGACGCCCTCCTGCGACAGCGGCGTCAGGTCTGCCGCGCCCTGTTCCTTCAGCATGACGAGTTCGGGGAACCGGCGCACGCCGCCCTTGTAGGATTGATCCGGGAACGGCGCATCATAGGCGGCCATTTCCGCCTCCGTGAGGATCGGGGTCGCGCGCTTCATCAGCTCGCCGACTTTGAGGTCGGGCTGCGAGCGGTTGAACGCGCGCCACATCGCAAAGCCCGCCGGCGCTTCCTCGCCGCCCGGCAATCCGGTGTTCATGACGAGAAGCCGCGAATAGCGATGCGGCGCCTCCATCGGCAAGGTGAGGCCAAGAACGCCGCCCCAATCCTGCACCACAAGGCAGATGTTTTTCAGATCCAGCCGCTCGACAAAAGCAAGCAGCGCGTTGCGGTGGAAATGATAGGTGTAGACCTCATCGTCGACCGGCTTGTCGGACCGGCCGAAGCCGAACATGTCGACGGCGATCGCGCGATGGCCCGCTTTCGTGAAGACCGGTATCATCTTGCGGAAGAGATAGGCCCAGGACGGCTCGCCATGGATACAGAGAAACGTCGTCTTTGCGTCGCGTGGACCTTCGTCGACATAATGCAGGCGAAGGCCGTCATAGCCGGGCAGCCCCTCGACATAGCGCGGCGCATAGGGCCAGCCGGAAAGACCGGCGAAGCGGCTGTCCGGCGTTCTTTGGGATTTGATCGGCATCACGAGGTCCTCGCCTTGGCGACGCCAAGATGGCGGCGGCGCCGGCGGGCGTAAAGCCTTTTGCGCAGCGCTTTGAAATCTTCAGGTTGGGCGTCACCGCTTATTCGGCGCGACGAGCGTTCCGTCCTCGACGCCGCCGCCGGGGAAGAGCACGATCCGGTCGCCTTCATCGAGGCCGCTGACGATTTCGGCGTCGACGCCGTTATTGCGGCCGACTTCGATGGTCGTCTGGCGCGCCCTGCCGCCCTCAACCTTGAAGACCGCCCAATTCCCGTCCGTGCGAAAAAGCGCGCTCGCCGGCGCGCGCAGCGCGGCGGCGTTTTCCCAGATGACGATGCGCACCTCGACGCGAAAGCCGTCGCCGAGACGTTCGTCGTCATTCCGCCCGCCTTCGAAGGCGATGATCGCATTGACGCGCTGTTCTTCGACGCCGAGCGCGGAGACCTTCGTGAAGCCGAGCGGCTCGACGCGGTCGACGACGCCGGCGAGCGTCTTGTCGCCGCCCCATTTGTCGATGATGACGCGATCGCCGCGCGACACCTTGACCGCATCAGAGGACAAAAGCTCGGCGACGATTTCAAGATCCGTATGCGGATCGCCGACTTCAAGGATCGGCGCGCCGGCGGCGACGATCGCCTCGCTCTCCTGAAAGACGCGCAGGATATGGCCGGAGACGGGCGAACGGATCGCAATCGTCTCGGCGGCCGCGCGCGCCGGGTCCGCCG
>JBGSNB010000320.1:0-4152 GCA_041739835.1 Parvularculaceae bacterium
CTGGGGCGAACGCAGCGGCGCTCTCGTCCTCTCGCGGGCGGCGGGCGCTGACGCCGCCGGCCTTGCCTTTGAGGCGCTCGAGCTCGCCCGCAAGAGCGATGTCGACGTCCTGCTCATCGACACCGCGGGTCGGCTGCAGAACCGGCGCGAACTGATGGACGAGCTTGCGAAAATCGTGCGGGTCTTGAAGAAACTGGACCCTGACGCGCCGCATGACACGCTGCTCGTGCTCGACGCGACCGTCGGCCAGAATGCACTGTCGCAGGCCGACGCTTTTCGCGAGATTGCGGGCGTCACCGGGATCGTGATGACCAAGCTCGACGGCACCGCGCGCGGCGGCGTCCTTGTTGCGCTCGCCGAGCGACATCCGCTGCCGATCCATTTCATCGGCGTCGGCGAGGGCGTCGATGATCTGCAGCCCTTCGAGGCGAAGAGTTTCGCGCGGGCGCTCGCCGGTCTTTCCTCGCTTGGCGGACGCGGGTAGAGGCGGGGCATGAACGGCAAAACCTCCCCGGCCCGCCTTGGCGGGCGCGCCAAATTCCTGGTCGATTTCGGCCCGCTCCTGGTTTTTTTCGTCGCCTATTTTTTTGGACGCCGGCTGGCGCCGATGGTCGGCGGCGCGGTCGAGCCGGGCGGCGAACTGTTCCTTGCGGTCGCCTGTTTCCTCCCCGCCTATGCGGCCGCCTTCCTCTACAGCGTCTGGAAGGAAAGACGCGTTGCGCCGATGTTGCTCATCAGCGGCGTTGCGATCGGGGTTCTCGGCGCGCTCACCTTGATCCTGCACAACAAGACCTTTTTCTACATGAAGCCAACGATCGTCTATGCGATGTTTGCGCTTACATTGGCGGGCGGACTTGCGACCGGCCGCAATTTCCTGCGGACGCTGTTTGACGGCGCCTTGCACTTGCCCGAGGACGCGTGGCGGACGCTGACGAGACGTTATGTCGTCTTCTTCGCGCTGCTCGGCGTCGCCAATGAGGTTGCGTGGCGCTGGTTGACGCGCGACTGCGACCTTGCCGCAACCGCCGCCTGCGCCGGCGAAGGCCAGTGGGTCAACCTGAAGATCTGGGGTTTCACCGCGATCAATCTTGTCTTTGCGCTGGCGCAAGCGCCGTTCCTCGCCAAACACGTGATCGAGCAGCCGAAAGCCGCCGACTGACCGGTCAAAGCCCGTCGAGCGGATTGGCGAAAGGGGGAAACCCGGCCCTGTCCGCGCTTTCACGCCAGTGCCGCAACGCCCAGCCGACGGTCGGAAAGGCAAGGTCCGGCCAGGGAATGTCGACCCACTCAAATAGGCGCACATCAAGGCTCTCCGGGCCCGGCGCGAAATCCGGCGTCCCGAGACGGCCGCGAAACAGGATTTGCACCTGCGAAATGCGCGGGACGCTGTAGACGGCCAGCACTTGATCGAAAATCGGGGTCACCCGCGCCTCTTCGTAGGCTTCGCGCCGCGCGCCGTCCTCGACGCTTTCGCCGATTTCGAGATAGCCCGCCGGCAGCGTCCAAAACCCGCGCCGAGGCTCGATCGCGCGCCGGCAAAGCAGAACCGCGCCCTGATGGGAAAGGACCGAGCCGACCACGATTTTCGGGTTGCGGTAGTCGATGAACCCGCACCGGTCGCAGATGTCCCGAACGCGATCATCGCCCGCCGGCGTCGCCTTGATGAAGTTGGGAGCGATCGATTCACTTTCCGCCATTGCCGTCACTCCGCTTGCTCGCGCCGGAACGCTGCGCTCGCTGATCATCCGCGCAAGGCGCAATTCTCAAATTGTGACCGCAACCATCATTGAAAAACGACCGATTACGGACGATATTCCTTGACCAGCCGGCTGATCCGGTGAAAACCGACCCCGTTGGCGACGATGCCCACGATCAGCCGGGCAGCGCGTCGCCAGAATAGCCCCGCCCCGCCGCCCCTGAAACAGCGGCGCGCCGATAAATCATAGGGAGACCACTTTCATGGCAAGTTACGACCTCCGGAAATCCCCGGGCCACCTGCTGCGCCGCGCCCAGCAATACGCCCATGATCTTTACGCAAACGCCGTCGGCGCCGACGGCCCGACGCCGCGCCAGTTCGAAGTGCTGCACGTCGTGTCGAAGAACAAGGGCATCAGCCAGACCGACCTCGTCGCGGCGACCGGAATCGACCGGTCGACCCTCGCCGACATGATCGCGCGCATGCTGAAAAAGGGCCTGTTGTCGCGCTCGCGCGACAAGGACGACGCGCGCGCCAACAATGTCAGCATCACCCCGTCGGGCCAGCGCGTGCTCGGTTCGGCGATGTCGGGCGTCGCCCGCGCGGAGGCGGCGACCCTCAATGTGCTGCCTAAATCGCAGCAGGCCGCCTTCATGAAGGCGCTCGGCGCCTATGCCGACGCGATCGACAAGCTCGGCGAAAAGCCGGCGGCGTCAAAGGGCGGCAAGAAAAAGGCCGCGAAGAAAAAAGCCCCCGCGAAGAAGAAGGCCAAGCGCGGTCGCCGGTAGGCGTCGGATACGAGCATTCCGCAAGGGCCGCCGAATCCGGCGGCCCTTCATTTTGCCGGCGCCTTCATTTGTCGCGGCGCGGCAGGCCGGCGAGCGAAAGCTTGCGCTCATAGAAGCCAAGCGCCAGCGCCCGGTCATACATGACGATGGCGGCGGCGACGGACAGGTTGACGCAAAACCGCGTCGGAATTTTAACCAGATGCGCACATCGCGCCTTGGCGGCGTCCGACAGATCGCCCTTTTCGGGACCGAGCAGATAGGCCGCATTCAAGGGATGTGGAAAAGTCGGGAGATCGACGGCCCGCTCGTCAAGTTCGACGCCGACCAGCACGCAGCGCCGCGGCAGGGTCATTTCCTCGATGCTCGCCCACTCGTAAAGCGGCACATGCCCGGCGCTCTTCGAGGTGTCGGCGAGTTCCGCCTCGCGGGCCTTCAGCCGCGCGCCGACGGTGAACAGGAAACTTGCGCCAAAGGCGTGCGCCGTGCGCATCACTGCGCCTAGATTCATCTGCTTGGAAATGCGTTCGGATCCGACGCCGAAATAGCCGCGCATGGGGTGGTTTATCCCTAAAGACCGGCCCCTTTTTTCAGGCTTTGGGCCGCGTTCATCAAGCCGCGCCCTTCACAAGGCGAGCGTCAGCAGAACCGGGGCATGGTCGGACGGCCGTTCCCAGCCGCGGCAATCATCGCGGATCGAAAACGCGCGCCGGCCGTCGACGAGCGCCGCTTTTTCCAGCGCCGGCGTCACCCAGATATGGTCAAGCCGGCGGCCCCGATTGGAGGCGCGCCAGTCGGCCGCGCGGTAGGACCACCACGTATAGAGTTTTTCCGGCTCGGGGACCGCTTCGCGCGCGACATCGATCCAGCGCCCCGAAATGATCGCGGCGTTGAGAAGATCGACTTCCGCCGGCGTATGCGAAACGACGCCCAGAAGCTGCTTGTGCGACCATACGTCGTGCTCGCGCGGCGCGACGTTGAGATCGCCGACCAGCACGTCCTTGCGTTTGGCGCCCTTTGAAAACGTCGTCGCCAGCTGTTTCAGGAAGTCGAGTTTGTGCGCGAATTTCTCGTTTTCATCCGGATCCGGAATATCGCCGCCGGCCGGAACGTAGAAATTGTGGACGCGAACGCCGCCGGGAAGGGTCGCTGCAATATGGCGCCGGTCGTCCTTGCCGCAAAATCCGGCCGCTTCTTCATCCTCGAGCGGCAGCCGCGAGACAATGGCGACGCCGTGATAGCCGGGCTGTCCGGCGACCGCCTGGTGCACATAGCCGGCCGCCTTCAGCGCCTTCGCCGGAAACTGGTCGGTCGCGCATTTGATTTCCTGGAGGCAGAGAACATCGGGGTTTTCCTCCTTCAAGAACCGCAGGACATGGTCGAGGCGCAGGCGGACGGAGTTGATGTTCCAGGTGGCGATCTTCATGGCGGGCCGGCTGTTGGCGGGATGCGGACCATAACGATCCGGGCCCCCCGCGCAACTGCCGGCGGCGATTGCACGGACGCGTCGAACGGCTGATGAGGGGCGCGCCATGAGCCTTGAAACCGCGCTCCTGCCGGAAGGCGTCTCCGCCGCGACCGCGGCGATCGTCGTCGCCGCCAGTTTTTTCACGGCGGCGCTGACGGCGTCGTTCGGTCTGGGCGGCGGTCTCGCCTTGCTGGCGATCATGG
>JBGSNB010000328.1:0-2709 GCA_041739835.1 Parvularculaceae bacterium
CCGGCGGCTTCGGCTATCCGGCTGACGGCGATCTGCGCGCGCTCGAGCGCGCCGCGAGGGCCGGCGAGATCGACGATGTCGTGATCGCGATGCCGAAGCTTTCGAAGGACGCGATGGCGACGATCGTCAACCGGCTGTCGGCGCTGCCGGTGACGCTGGCGATCTGCCCGAACGCGCATTGGCTCGACCACACCGGCGGCGACATCGTCCGTATCGGCGGCACGCCGATGCTGACGCTCTATCGGCGTCCGCTGGAGGGCTGGGGCAGCGTGCTGAAGACCGCCGAGGATTATGCGGTCGGCGTCCCGGCGTTCATCCTGCTGTCGCCCTTGATGCTGGCGATCGCGGTCGCGCTGAAGCTCGAAGGCAAGGGGCCGGTCTTCTTCACGCAGCAACGGCACGGCTTCAATCAGAAAGTGTTCCGGATATTCAAATTCCGCACGATGACGGTGCTGGAAGACGGCGCGGAAATTCCGCAGGCGCGCGCCAATGATCCGCGCGTGACGAAACTGGGCGCTTTCCTGCGCCGCTACAGCCTCGACGAGCTGCCGCAGATCTACAACGTGCTGCGAGGCGAAATGTCGCTGGTCGGCCCGCGGCCGCATGCGCTTGCCCACAACCACCAATATGCGCTCGCGATCGAGAATTATTCCGGACGCCACAAGGTGAAGCCGGGCATGACCGGCTGGGCGCAGGTGAACGGCTGCCGGGGGGAGACGTCTGAAAACGAACGGATGGCGGAGCGGGTCCGCTATGATCTTGAATATGTCGACAACTGGTCGCTGTGGTTCGATATCAAGATCATGGTGCTGACTTTCGCGGCGGTCCTGTTTCCCAAGAACGCATATTGATCTTTAAGGCCGGAGCGGCGACATAGCCGCCGCTGCGGGGCCGCAGGGGCCAGTCAGGCCCCAGCGGGCGAGAGCGAAGGAAGTGCGATGCGCGTCACTATTGTCGGAACCGGCTATGTCGGGCTCGTGTCGGGCGCCTGCTTTGCGCATTTCGGCCACAAGGTCGTTTGCGTCGACAAGGACGCCGGCAAGATCGAACGCCTCGGGCGCGGCGAGGTCCCGATTTTCGAGCCCGGCCTTGACGCGCTGGTCGCCGAGAATGCGCAGGCGGGCCGACTTTCCTTCACCACCGATCTTGCGCGCGCGATCAACGACGCCGAAACCGTTTTCATCGCTGTCGGCACGCCCTCGCGGCGCGGCGACGGCTTTGCGGACCTCACTTATGTGCATGCCGCTGCCGAGGAAATCGCCAAGGCGATGACCGGCTATACCGTCGTGGTGACGAAATCGACGGTGCCGGTCGGCACCGGCGCCGAGGTCGAGCGGATCATCAGGCGGGCCCGGCCGGACGCCGATTTCTCGGTCGTCTCCAACCCTGAATTCCTGCGCGAAGGCGCCGCCATCGACGATTTCAAGCGCCCGGACCGCATTGTCGTCGGCGCCGAGGACGAACGCGCGCGCGAAGTCATGCGCGAGCTTTATCGGCCGCTCTTCATCAACGAGACGCCGATCGTTTTCACCAATCGCGCGACGTCCGAACTGATCAAATACGCGGCGAACGCATTTCTCGCGACGAAGATCACCTTCATCAACGAGATGGCCGACCTTTGCGAGCAAGTCGGCGCCAATGTGCAGGAAGTCGCGCGCGGCATCGGGCTCGACGGCCGCATCGGCTCGAAATTCCTGCATGCGGGTCCCGGCTATGGCGGCTCGTGCTTTCCGAAGGATACGCTGGCCCTCGTCAGGACCGCGCAGGCGGCGGGCGCGCCGACAAAAATTGTCGAGGCGGTCGTCGAGATCAATGCGCGCCGCAAGCGCCAGATGGCCGACCGCATCATCGCGGCCTGCGGCGGGTCGGTGAAGGGCAAGACGATCGCCGTCCTCGGCCTCACCTTCAAGCCGAACACCGACGACATGCGCGACAGTCCGTCGCTCGACATCATCCCGGCGCTGCAGGCTGCCGGCGCAACCGTGCGCGCGTTCGATCCCGCCGGCATGCATGAAGCGCAAAAACTCCTCAGCGATGTCGCCTATTGCGAGGGGCCGTATCACGCCATGGACGGCGCGGACGCGGTCACGCTGATCACCGAATGGGACGAGTTTCGCGCGCTCGATTTCCCGCGCGTCCGGGAATTGCTGAAGGCGCCGGTGTTCATCGACCTTCGCAATGTTTATCGCCCCGGCCACATGCTTGAGCAGGGCTTCCAGTATCATTCGATCGGCCGCGCCAGCGAATCGGGCGACCCGCGCCGGACGCCGCGCGGCTGAGCCGGCCCGCCGGCGCAAACCGCCAATTCGGAAATTCCGCGTTCTGCGCTAGTCTCCTCGCGCCGGCGTGACGCCGCGCGCAGGGGCTCATCGCGCATGACCGACGCTGCGGACGAATTTGTCATCGACGTGAAGCTGCACCGGATCGTCGACCTCTTCCGGTCGATCGATCCCTCGCCGCTGGTCGAGCGGGATCTCGACAATGAGATCGAGGAGTTCATCGTCGACTGGGCCCGCGATGCGGCGCACCGCGCGACCTTGCGGCTCGTCATCCACGAAACGTCGGGCGAACCTTTTGACGCGCAAAGCGTCAGGACCTCGATCGCCAATTATTTTCTCTATTTGCGCGATCGCCAGGCGCGGCGCATCCGGCATCTTCTGCGCGAGGGGCGCCGCGCGCTCGGCGTCGGCGCGGTTTTCCTGCTGCTCG
>JBGSNB010000330.1:0-2097 GCA_041739835.1 Parvularculaceae bacterium
TTCGCGTCCAGCGGCGCGGGCCTTGCGGATGGCGCCGGCGCGCCGCTTTACAGCGCCGGCTATCGCGCCCGCATCGGCAACCGGCTGCCGATCAGCTTCGAGGGCGAGGTGGTCTTCCAGCGCGACCGGGATCCCGTCATCATCGGCATCGGCCAGGAAGAAGCGACGCGCCGCGCGATCTCCGGCATGTTGTCGCTGCGCTATGACGGACCGAAATTCGGCCCGATCCGGCCTTATGTCTCCGGCGGCGTCGGCCCGGTGCATGTGAAGACCCAGATCGACAATGGCGTCACGCCGCTGGCGAGCTCGAACATCGAACTTGGGTATGGCGCAAGGGTCGGCGTTGCGCTGCCGGTCTCTGACCGCTGGTCCGTCGAAGCGGGCTATCGCCTGCTCGGCGCCACCAATGACGATATCAAGACCCATAGCGGCGAAATCGGGATTTCTTACAACTTCTAAGACGGCGTCAGGCCGGGTGACTTCCTTGCGCCAGAATACGCCGCCTACGGACGGATTGCGCCTCGGCGCGTTTGCAGCGGCGCCGCAACGGAATTTCGCCCGACGGTCGGCGCTCGCCGCCGCCCCTGCAACCATCGATTGGTGGACAATTTCGCTCAAAATCTCGGTTAACCACGAATTGCGAGAGAAATTTTAGCGCCTTGAATTCGTTGCGCGATTTCGATCGATCCCCCTACTTGTCCCCCTACTTATCCCCCGGGTTATCCCCCTACTTATCCCCGAATCCGTCCCCCTCCTTTTCGGCGGGCGTAGACTTCCCTCGTGTCATGGCGCCCGGCGGCGCGAAGACGAGGAGGTAGACGGCGTGCGCGCAGGCTGGAGAACCGGGATTTCGACGCTTCATCGCAGCTGCGCCTCGTCTCGGCGCAGGCAAGCTGCTGCTGCGCCAGGACGCGGTGTCGAATGACGACGCTGCAACCGGAGCCAAGTCCCATGCGCACCATCCTCACGGCGCTCGCTGTGACCCTCGCCTTGATTAGCGGCGCCGCCGCTGAGAATCTGTTCGATCTCACCTGGCGTGAGGTTGCGAAGGGCGTCTTCGTCGGCGGCCGCGAAGACCCGCTCCGCTATCCGGTTGTCGCCAACACGACGATCGTCATCGGCAAGCGCGGCGTTCTCGTCTTCGACGGCGGCGGATTCGCGGCGCAAGGAGAGCAGGTGGTCGCGAAGGTCCACGCGGAAACCAATAAGCCGGTGACGCATCTCGTCATCAGCCACTGGCATGGCGACCACCATCGCGGCGCCTTCCCGATTCTCGACGCCTTCCCGGGCGCCGAAATCATCGCGCACCGATTTGCCTGCGCCGCCATGGCTGACGGCCCGGAACGGCGCGTCGAGGAAGGCGAAGCCGATCTCGACACGACCTATGACGCCGTCGCCGGCGCGGTCGACAGCGGAATATGGTTCGACGGCTCCGACTTGTCGGGCCCGGAGAAAGACTATTTCAGACGAATGGTCGCCGACTATCCGGAGTACAAGAGGCAGCTGCAGCTGATGCGGGTGTTAAAGCCGACGATCGCGATTGACGAGACGACAGTGATCGACCTCGGCCGCCGAAAGGTGACATTGCTGCATGCCGGCCTTGGCGCCACGGCGGGCGATCTCGCGCTTTACCTGGCGAAGGAGAAGGTGCTCGCGACCGGCGATCTGGTTGTCGCGCCGGTCCCTTATGGGTTCGGCAGCTATCCGAAAGACTGGGCGCGCGTTCTTCGCCAGCTGGAGGCGCTGCCGGCGACGACGATCGTCCCTGGCCACGGCGCGATCATGACGGACGGCGCCTATCTCGGCCGACTCGCAACATTGCTCGAAGAAGTCGCCGCCGAAGCCGCCGCCTCGGGCGCAGCCGATGCGGCGCCGGCATTCGCTTTTTCATCGGCGCCCGAATTTGTCGGCGACGATCTGGTGAAGGCGCGGCTGTTCGAGATGTTCTTCAAGGAACCGATCGCCGAGGCCGCGCGGAATGAAGCGCGCGGCGATCACGGAAAGAACGAGCCGCTGGACGGCGACGCCGCCGCGATCTGCGGGCTGCCATGAAAAACGCCTTAATGCCGCAGGGCGAAGCTGTCGCCCGCCGCCTCG
>JBGSNB010000364.1:0-1558 GCA_041739835.1 Parvularculaceae bacterium
ATCGCGGTTCCGGGCGACCCGTCCTCGGCGGCGTTCCTCGTCGCCGCCGCGGCGATTGTTCCGGGGTCGGACATTCTCGTCCGAAGTGTGCTGGTCAATCCCCTGCGCGCCGGCTTCTTCGAGACGTTGAAGGAGATGGGCGCCCGCCTCGACTTGCAGTCCCTGC
Source organism: Parvularculaceae bacterium (assembly GCA_041739835.1). Taxonomy (GTDB): domain Bacteria; phylum Pseudomonadota; class Alphaproteobacteria; order Caulobacterales; family Parvularculaceae; genus Amphiplicatus. The sequence continues at coordinate 167 of JBGSNB010000364.1, forward strand.
GCGAGGAAGGCGGCGAGCTGGTCGCCGACATCCGCGCCCGTCATTCGAACTTGCAGGGCGTCGCCGTTCCGGCGTCGCGGGCGGCGTCGATGATCGACGAATATCCGATCCTCGGCGTCGTCGCGGCATTTGCGAAAGGCGAGACCTATATGCCCGGCATCGAGGAATTGCGGGTCAAGGAAAGCGATCGTCTCGCCGCGCTCGAAGCGGGACTGCGGGCGAACGGCGTCGAGACCGAGAGCGGGCCGGACTGGCTGCGCGTCCGCGGCCGCGATGGCGATGTCGTCGGCGGCGGCGTTGTCGCGACGCATCTCGACCATCGCATTGCGATGAGCTTTCTCGTCATGGGACTTGCTTCCGCACGATCGGTCGCGATCGACGACGCATCGATGATCGCAACGAGTTTCCCTGATTTTGCAGGTCTGTTGCGCGCGCTCGGGGCGACGATCGCCGCTCAGTGACCAGGGTCGCTTTCGCGCGGCGCGCCGAATTCAAGCCCGTTTTCGGTGACCTCCGCGCCTGACGCGTTCCAGACTTCCAGACCGCCGCGCCAGATCATTTCCGCCGCGACGAAGAGAATGATGGCGAGCCCGATGAAGGCGATCCAGCGATGGCGCTCGAGCAGGCGCGCGATGAACGTCGCAGCAAATCCCATCAGCGCGATCGACAGCGCCAGACCGAACACCAGCACCGTCGGGTGCTCATGCGCGGCGCCGGCGACCGCCAGCACATTGTCGAGCGACATCGAAATGTCGGCGACGATGATCTGGATGATCGCGGCGCGCAATGTCTTCGCCTTGCCGGGCCCGCCGGAAGGCGCCTCGCCCTCCATGACGTCGGCGCCGCGATCGTCGCTGCCGGGCCGCGCGATCTCGCGCCACATTTTCCAGCTGACCCACAAGAGGAGAATGCCGCCAGCCAGCAGCAAGCCGACAATCTGCAACAGCGTCGTCGTCAGCAGCGCGAAGACGATGCGCAACACCGTCGCCGCCAGAATGCCTACGGCGATTGCGGTTCCGCGCTGTTCCTTCCGAACGCCGGCGGCGGCGAGGCCGATGACGACGGCGTTGTCGCCGGCCAGAGTCAGGTCGATCATGACGACCTGGAGAAACGCGCTGACGAAACCCTCTGTCATGCCGAAGGATGTGAAATGCATGAAACGCCCCGGCGCACGATTGGCCGGCTTATTCGCCGGACGTCTCGCCTTACGGGCGGGATATGGGATAAGTCGCGTGAACTTTCCATCCCGCCCATCCGTCGGCGGCAAATCGCTTTTTTCCACATCCAGTCTGGCAGGAATTCAGGATTACGCGCCTCGACCTGGCATGCGCGACGCCCGCACCGCCGTATCCGCCGGGGTGCGGGCGGTCGCGGCGGCGGAGCAAGGCGCGC
>JBGSNB010000383.1:0-5900 GCA_041739835.1 Parvularculaceae bacterium
TCCCACTTTCCCAACCGAGGCATACGGATACCGAACGGATGGAATGCAAGCCCGGAGGAGAAGTTCCGATCTGGAGCGACTCACTTCTGGGCAGCGCTCAACACCCTCGCCAAGATCTGAGGGCCGCCTGCGGCGCAAGCCGTACACGGAGAGCCGGATGCTTGGAAACTTGCACGTCCGGTTCGGAGAGAGGGATGGAGAAACTTGCCTCCGTATGGGGGTAAAGCGCTTCATCCCTACTCTACATTCTTTGGTCGGGCCGCGCCGATCGCGACCTCGATGGCGATCGGCAAGGCGGAGGCGAACGCCGACGCAGTCGGAACGACCCGGAGCGCACGCGGAGGACGGCAGGCGGCGAAGTTTCTTGCCTCGCGAGGAATGGCGGCCCTTCTTTTCTTGGGCCGCCAGGGGAAGAAAGTTCGCAGACGCCGTTGCGTTTAAGGCGTCGAGGCGAAGCCGGCCTTCGCCTAGATCAGGCCATTCGAGGCCGCGATGGGCTGGCGCGCGAATGCAGGGAAACGATTGGCGCCCGCGGACCCGCTCGAAACAAGCGATCGGCGTTCGGGTTCGCTGGCTGCGGCGCCCATCCTTACGACGCCATAGCTTCCCGCCGCCGAGCGACGGATCGGATTACAGAACGGTCTGGGCGGAAGACGCGCCGTGCGCGCGGGGCCAAGACCAAGAATACGAAGTAACCGGAATTATCTTTGGGGATGACCGCAGCGTTGAGGCGCGCCCGATCGATCAGCAACCCTGAAAAACGCGGCGACGTATCGTATAAGGATCCTGACCGAACCCGGCGTGTCGCAGATTGTCTATCGGCAAACGCGAGGCACCGCCCGGCCGCGAAAGGGTCCCATCGATGCACTATCTTGTCGTGAAAGCGGTGATTTCGGCGATCCTCATCGTAGCGGTTTCGGAGGTCGCCAAGCGCAGTCCGGCGTTCGGCGCGCTCGTCGCCTCGCTGCCGCTTGTTTCCGTCCTCGGCATGTTCTGGCTGTGGCGCGACACGAGCGATCCGGTGCGGCTCGCCGATCATGCGCAAGCGACGTTTTGGTATGTGCTGCCGAGCCTGCCGATGTTTCTTCTGATCCCGGCGATGCTGCGCGCGGGCGCGCCGTTCTGGCTGTCGCTCGGCGCGGGGATGATCCTCACGGCCGTGCTTTATCTCATCATGACTTTTGTGCTGGCGCGCTTCGGCGTCTCGATTTGATCAGTTATTCCGCCGCTTCCGGGCGCCCTGAAGGCACGCGTCCATCGCGCGCGCCTGATCTCTCCGCCATTCGTCCGTGCGCGATCCGGTAGAGCGCGGGCAGCACGAACAGCGTCAGCGCTGTTGACGAGAGAATGCCGCCGATGACGACGGTCGCAAGCGGGCGCTGCACTTCGGCGCCGGCGCCGACATTCAAGGCCATCGGAATGAAGCCGAGGCTGGCGACAAGCGCAGTCATGAGGACGGGGCGCAAGCGAGTCAGCGCGCCTTCGCGGATCGCCTCGTCGAGCGGGCGCCCTTCATCGGCGAGCGCCCGGATGAAGGTCATCATCACGACGCCGTTCAACACCGCGACGCCGGACAGCGCGATGAAGCCGACGCCGGCCGAGATCGACAGCGGCATGTCGCGCAACAGGAGCGCGAAGACGCCGCCGGTCAAAGCGAGCGGTACGCCGGAGAAGACGATCGCGGCGTCTTTCACCGAACGGAACAGCGCGAACAAGAGACCGAGGATCAGAAGAAGCGTCGCCGGGACGACAAGGGCGAGGCGCCGCGCGCCCGAGATGAGCTGCTCGAACGTCCCGCCATAGCCAACCCAATAGCCCGGCGGGAATTCGACCTCCCGATGATGCGCGCGCGAAGGTCGCCGACGAAGGAGCCGAGATCGCGGCCGCGGACATTTGCGGTGACGACGGCGCGGCGCTTGCCGTTTTCGCGGCCGATCTGGTTCGGCCCGACGATGAGCGAGACCTCCGCGACTTCCTGCAACGGCACGAATCCCCGGACGCCGTCTTCGGCGTCGGGAAGCGGAATGCGCAGCCGGCCGATCTCATCGACATTCTGGCGCAAGGTCTCGGGGAGCCGCACGACGACGTCGAAGCGCCGGTCGCCCTCGAAGATCTGACCGGCGCTCGCGCCGCCGAGCGAAGCGGCAAGCACGTCCTGCAAGTCGGCCACATTGAGCCCGAAACGCGCGAGCGCCGCGCGGTCCGGATCGATCTGCAGGACCGGCAATCCTGTGATCTGTTCGGATTGCACGTCTTCGGCGCCCGGCGTCGCGGCGATGACGCTTTCGATCTGACCGGCGACGCTTTGCAATTCGCCCAGATCGTCGCCGTAAACCTTCACGGCGACATCGGCCCTGACGCCTGAGATGAGCTCGTTGAAGCGCATCTGGATCGGTTGGGTGAACTCGTAACGGTTGCCGGGAATCGCATCGACCGCGCCTTGCATCTCCGCGACCAGCGCCGCGCGGGGTTTGCGCGGGTCCGGCCAGTCTTTCCGGTCCTTCAGCAGAATGAAGGTGTCGGCGACACTTGGCGGCACGGGGTCGGTCGCGATCTCGGCGGTGCCGATCTTCGAGACGACGCGCTCGACCTCGGCAAATTGGCGCAGGCGCGCTTCGAGCGCGGTCTGCATGTTGATCGCCTGGGAAAGGCTCGTCCCCGGAATCCTGAGCGCATGCATCGCGATATCGCCCTCGTCGAGATTGGGGATGAATTCCGATCCCATGCGCCAGGCGGCAAAACCTGTCATGACGACAAGAGCCGCCGCGCTGGCGATCACGGCGAAGCGGAACCGCAGAGCGAGATCGAGCGCCGGCGCGTAGAGAGCGCGCGCGCCGCGCATGACCGGGCTTTCCTTTTCCGAGATCTTGCCTTTGACGAAGAGCGCGACTGCCGCCGGCACGAAAGTGAGCGAGAGGATGAGCGCCGCCGTCAGCGCGGTGACGACCGTAAACGCCATCGGATGAAACATTTTTCCTTCAATGCCGGTGAGCGTGAAGATCGGCACATAGACGAGCGTGATGATGAGCACACCGAATATGGACGGCTTGATCACTTCGACGGTCGCGGCTTCCGCGACGTCGAAGCGTTCCTCGCGCGACAGGAGCCGCCCGAGACGGTGCTGTTCGAGCCCGAAGCGCCGCAGGCAATTCTCGACGATGATGACGGCGCCGTCGATGATCAGCCCGAAATCGAGCGCGCCAAGGCTCATGAGGTTGCCGGAAATCCTGTTCTCGACCATGCCGGTGATGGTGAATAGCATTGAGAGCGGAATGACCGCCGCGGTGATGAGCGCCGCACGGACATTGCCGAGCAGGACGAAGAGGACGACGATGACGAGCATCGCGCCGACCGCGAGGTTTTCCTCGACCGTCTTGATCGTTCGCTCGACAAGCGCGGTGCGGTCGTAGATGGGCTTCGCGACGACGCCGGCGGGCAGCGCTTTCGCGGCTTCTTCGAGGCGCGCTGCGGCGGCTCTGGCGACGACGCGGCTGTTTTCGCCGACCAGCATGAAGACAGTGCCGAGCACGATCTCCTTGCCGTCTTCGGTCGCCGCGCCGGTCCGCAGTTCTTCGCCAATCGTCACATCGGCGACATCGGCGATCCGGATGGGGACGCCGCCTCGGTTGGCGACGATGATCGACAAAAGATCGTCAACGCCTTGCGCCTGTCCGGTCGAGCGCACGAGCAGCTGCTCGCCATAGCGTTCGACATAGCCGGCGCCGATATTGGCGTTGTTGGCCTCAACCGCCGCGACGACGTCGCGCATGGAGAGATGCGCGGCGGCGAGCCGGTCGGGCCAGGGCGTCACATGATATTGGCGGACATGTCCGCCGACCGTATTCACTTCCGTGACGCCGGGCGTCGTCCGGAGTTGCGGGCGGATCACCCAATCCTGCAGCGTGCGCAAATCTTCCGGCGTCCACGCGGATCGGTCAGGCTTTCTCGCGCCGGGTTCGGCCTCGACGACATACATGAAAATCTCGCCGAGGCCGGTCGCGATCGGCCCAAGCTCCGGCTCGATGCCGGCCGGCAATTGGCTCCTGACCGACTGCAGCCGCTCATTGATGAGCTGGCGCGCGAAATAGATGTCGGTCCCGTCGCGGAAGACGGCCGTCACCTGGCTCAATCCGTAGCGCGAGATCGAGCGCGTGTATTGGAGGCCCGGCACGCCGGCAATCGCGGTCTCGACCGGGAACGTCACGCGCTGCTCGGCCTCTAACGGCGAAAAGCCCGCCGCTTCGGAATTGATTTGCACCTGGACATTGGTGATGTCGGGCGTCGCGTCGATCAAAAGCCGCTGGAAATTCCAGACGCCAATGGCGGCAAGCGTGAGCGCGAGCGCCAAAACGATCCAGTGATGACGGATGGAAAGGCGGATGAGGGTTGCGAGCATACTTGCGTTCCCTAATGATCGTGGCTCGCGCCGGACTTCTCGACGTCCTGACGGATAAGGAAGGCGTTCTTCGTGACGTAGTCGACCCCGGGATCGACGCCGCTCATAACCTCCGTCCATTCAGGCGTCTGGCGCCCCAGCTCCAGCATGCGGACCTCATAGGTATCGCCGACGCGCGCATAGACGACGGTGAAGTCGCGGAAGCGCTGCAGCGCCTCCGTTTTCACGGCAAGCGCAACGTCCGACTTGCCGATGACGACGACGCCTTCGACCGCCTGACCGGGCCGCCAGGTGAGAGACTCGTTCGGCAATTCGACATGGGCGACGATGGTCTGGGTCATCATGTCAGCCGACGGAAGGATCGTCTCGATGGTCGCTTCGATCGATGACTTCCTGTCAAGGCTCCTGACCGTCACGGGCTGGCCGGCGGTGAGACGTTCAGCGTCCCGCGGATAAACATAGAACTCAGCGTGCACTTGCGTCGCGTCAGCGATGACATAGAGCGACGCTCCGCCGGCGACATCGCCGACATTGGCGCGGCGCTCGACGACAGCGCCGGCAATCGGCGCCGGGATCGTGTAGGTCTGGAGACTGCTGCTGGCGGTCACTTTTGCAAGCGTCTCGCCTTTCTCGACGCGCTCGCCAATCTTTTTTGTCATTTCGACAATGCGTCCTGGAAACCACGCGGCGACCTCCGCGCGCCCCTGCGGCTGCAACTCGACGCGGCCGGCGAGCGACACCGTCTCTTCAATGGTCGCGGGGCCTGTCTTTTCAACCGCGACCCCTGCGGCGTCGGCCTGCTCGCGGGAAAAGGAGGTGCGCCCTTCGTAAGACTCGTAATCCCAAGCGTGCGACTTGCCGTCATGCGCCGCGCGCACTGAGACGTCGAAACTGTGCGGCTCCGTGACGACGCCGTCGCCGTGCAGGAAATCTTCCTGCGGCGAAAACGCGAAGCGATCCTTTTGACCGCCAAGGCGACCAAGTTCGATCGTCAAATCAATGCTGGCTGGATCGAGCGGCTTGTCGTTGAGGTACGGATAAACGCGATATTCCGGATCGACACCGTCCTCGAAGATCGTCACCTCGACCGCGAAATCGCCGTCGCGCAGCAAGCGGCCGCGATGGGGCCCACGCTCATAGTCAGCCGCGGCCGCCTCGCCATGGCTTTCTTCGACAGGCGCAGTGGCGCCGCCGCATCCGGCGAGCGCGAGAAGCGCGGCGAACGGCGCGGCGCGCATGGCGCTGAGGATTTCAGTATTCATTCAGAACTCTCCACAACAGATATCGCCGGCATTGCGCCATTAAGTCGCGCGAGCCGGATCTCGGATTTATGAAACATCAGACGCGCGGCGACTTGCCGCTCGCGCGCCTGCGATAGCGCCGCCTCCGCATCGAGCACTTCGATGTAGGAAAGCCCGCCTTGGGCGTAGGCTGACAGCGTCTCGCGGTGCGCCCGCTCCGTGCCCGGAATGATGCGCGTTTCATAGGCGGCGATTTCGCCGCG
>JBGSNB010000224.1:0-5871 GCA_041739835.1 Parvularculaceae bacterium
CCCAGCGGCCGGCGGCGTCATGATGCAGCGTCCGGCCTTCGCGCAGCGGGATCTTGACGAGGCTGCGCTTGGCTTCCTGCGAGGCTTTGCGGATCGCCTCCGGCACTTCGCGCGCTTTCCCCTTGCCGTAGCCGACGCGGCCCTTCTGGTCGCCGACGACAACGAGCGCGGCGAAACCGAAATTCTTGCCGCCCTTCACGACCTTTGCGACGCGATTGATCGCGACGAGCTTGTCGACGAATTCGTCGCGCTCTTCACGCTCGGCGCGGTCGCGCCCGCGACCCCTCTGCCGATCGCGATCTCCGCGTTCCTGTCTGTCTTCGCGCGCCATTCGTTTCTCCGATTCCTAGAAATTGAGACCGGCTTCGCGAGCCGCATCCGCGAGCGCCTTGATGCGCCCATGAAACATGTAGCCGCCGCGATCGAAGACAACGTCCTTGATCCCGGCCTTGAGCGCGCGCTCCGCGAGCGCCTTGCCGACTTTCGACGCGGCCGCCTTGTCGGCGCCCTTGCCGATCGCCGCTTTCAGCTCGCCGTCGAGCGAGGACGCCGACACCAGCGTCTTGCCGGCGGCGTCGTCGATGATCTGCGCGGAGATGTTCTTTGACGAACGGAACACCGACAGGCGCATGCGCCCATACGCGACGGCCCGAAGCTTCGAGCGGTTGCGCTGCATGCGCTTGGTTTTCTGGACAGCTTTGGTCGCCATGTTCGGTCCTACTTCTTCTTGCCTTCCTTGCGGAAGATGAATTCGCCTTCGTAGCGCACGCCCTTGCCCTGATAGGGCTCCGGCGGACGAAAGCTCCGGATCTTCGCCGCCGTCTCGCCGACGAGCTGCTTGTCGATGCCGGAGATGATGATCTCGGTCGGCTTCGGCGTTTCGAACTTGATGCCCATGGGCGCGGGGAACTCGACGTCGTGGCTGAAGCCGAGCTGGAGGTTGAGCGAAGTTCCCTTCAGCGCGGCGCGATAGCCGACGCCGACAAGTTCGAGCTTGCGCGTATAGCCGGCGGTGACGCCGGTCATCAGGTTCGCGATCATCGTGCGGCTCATGCCCCACTGCGCCCGCGAATCCTTCGACTCCTTGTCGACCGGCGCGACGGCGACCTTGTCGCCGTCAAGGGCGACCGTGCACAGGTCGTTGACCACGAATTTCAGCTCGCCCTTCGGCCCCTTCGCCGTGACGGTCTGACCGGCGACCGATACAGTGACGCCCTTGGGCGCGGTCACCGGCTTTTTTCCAATCCGTGACATGGATTGCGTCTCCTTCAACCGTCCTTAGTAGACTTGGAACAGAACTTCGCCGCCGACATTCGCGGCGCGCGCGGCGGTATCCGACATCACGCCCTTCGGCGTCGAGACAACAGAAATCCCAAGACCATTGCGCACCGTCGGAAGGTCGGAGACCGACGAATAGACTCGGCGGCCCGGTTTCGACACCCGCTTGATATTGGTGATGACCGGCGCCCCTTCGTAATATTTGAGCTCGATTTCGAACTCCGGCTTCATGCCTTCCTGCTCGACGCGCGAATAGCCGTGGATGTAGCCTTCCTCCGCCAGCACGTCGAGGACGCGGCCGCGCAGCTTTGAGGCCGGAACGGACAGCGCATGATGCTTGCGCATCTGCGCGTTGCGGATGCGTGTGATCAGGTCGCCGATAGGATCATTGATCGCCATGTGCGTAACTCTCCTTACCAGCTCGACTTGACCAGGCCGGGGATCTTGCCCTCGGAGCCCAGTTGACGCAGCGACAGGCGCGACATCTTCAGCTTGCGATAAAACCCGCGCGGACGGCCGGTGACGAGGCACCGGTTGCGGAAGCGCGTCTTCGAGGAGTTGCGCGGCAGCTCGGCGAGCTTCAGCGACGCCTCAAACCGTTCTTCGGCGGGCTTTGTCTGGTCCTTGATAACCGCCTTCAAACGCGTCCGTCGCGCCGCATAGCTCTTTGCGAGCTTGCCGCGCTTCAGATTGCGCTCGACCATAGATTTCTTCGCCATTCAGTCCTCCGTTAGACCGGTTTCCGCATCGGGCGGACCTTGCCTATTTCAATCCCTGTTCCCGCCGGTTATTTCCGGAACGGGAAGTTAAACTCCGCGAGCAGCGCGCGCGCCTCGTCGTCGGTTTTCGCCGACGTGCAGACGATGATGTCCATGCCGCGCACGGTTTCGACCTGATCGTAATTGATCTCCGGGAACACGATGTGTTCCTTGAGGCCAAGCGCGAAATTGCCGCGCCCGTCAAAGCTCTTGGGCGACAGGCCGCGGAAGTCGCGCACGCGCGGCAGCGCCACCGTCACGAGCCGATCGAGAAATTCGTACATGCGATCCTTGCGCAACGTCACCTTGCAGCCGACGGCCATGCCGTCGCGCAACTTGAAGCTGGCGATCGACTTCTTCGCCTTGGTGATGATCGGTTTTTGACCCGCGATCTTCGCAAGTTCCGCGGCCGCCTGATCGACCGCCTTGCGGTCATTGACGGCGTCGCCGACGCCCATATTTATGACGATCTTCTCGATCCGGGGCGTCATCATCGCGTTCTTGTAGCCGAACTGCTTCTGCAGCGACGGTTTCACCTTGTCGCTGTAGTGCTTCTTCAGCCGCGGCGAATATTTAGCTGCCTCAGCCATTGATGACCTCACCCGTGCGGCGCTCGATGCGCACCTTGTTGCCTTTTTCGTCGATCTTGAAACTGACGCGCGTCGCCTTGCCGTCCTTGCCGACCAGCGCGACATTGGAGACATGGATCGGCGCTTCTTCGCGGACGATGCCGCCGCGCGACGTCGCCGTCTGCTTTTGGTGTTTGGCGACGATATTGACGCCCTTGACGAAAACGCGGTCTTCCTTCGGAAGGACCTTCGTCACTTCGCCCTTTTCGCCGCGGTATTTTCCCGTCAGCACGACGACCTTGTCGCCCTTTTTGATCTTGGCGGCCATGTCTACAAAACCTCCGGCGCGAGCGAGACGATCTTCATGTGGTTCGCCGCGCGCAGTTCACGCGTCACCGGCCCGAAGATGCGGGTGCCGATCGGCTCCTTGTTGTTGTTGATCAGCACGGCGGCGTTGCGGTCGAAGCGGATGACCGAGCCGTCGCGGCGCTTGATGTCCTTCGCGGTGCGAACGACGACCGCCTTCATGACCTGGCCCTTCTTGACGCGGCCGCGCGGAATGGCCTCCTTCACCGAAACGACGATGATGTCGCCGACGCGGGCGTAGCGCCGCTTCGACCCGCCGAGCACCTTGATGCACTGGACGCGCTTGGCGCCCGAGTTATCGGCGACGTCGAGATTTGTCTGCATCTGGATCATGTCGACCCTCCACGGACTTTCGTCCGGCCTCTTTTGTTAACCTGCTTGCGTCCTAGCTCTTCGAGCCAAGACCAATCACTTCCCAACGCTTCAGTTTCGACTTCGGCGCGCATTCCTGGATCTGCACAAGATCGCCGACCTTGAACGAGTCCTTCTCGTCATGCGCATGAAAGCGCTTCGACCGCTTCAGGGTTTTCTGAAGCATCGGGTGCTTGAATGTGCGCTCGACGCTGACGACAACGGTCTTCGCGCCCTTGTCGCTGACGACCATTCCTTGCAGGATGCGTTTGGGCATTGCTTCGTCCTCGTCTTATTTCACGGCCAGCGTCTTTTGACGCAGCACTGTTTTGATCCGCGCGATGTCGCGCCGGACTTCGCCGATGCGCGCCGTCTTTTCCAATTGGCCCGAGGCCCGCTGGAAGCGGAGATTGAATTGTTCCTTTTTCAACTGCAGGAGCTGGTCCTTCAGCTGGTCTTCGGTGAAGTCGCGGGCTTGCGAGGCTTTCATGGCTGTCTTCCCTATTCGCCGAGGCGCTTGACGATGCGCGTCTTCACGGGAAGTTTCTGCGCGCCGAGCATCAGCGCCGAGCGCGCGACTTCGTCCGTGACGCCGTCAAGTTCGAACATGATGCGGCCGGGCTTTACTTTCGCGACCCAGTATTCCGGCGCGCCCTTGCCCGAACCCATGCGGACTTCCGTCGGCTTTTTCGACACCGGCACGTCCGGGAAAATCCGGATCCAGACGCGGCCTGCGCGCTTCATTTCGCGCGTGATGGCGCGGCGCGCCGCTTCGATCTGGCGCGCGGTCAGGCGCTCGGGCTCGACCGCCTTGAGGCCGTGCGACCCGAAATTCAGCTCTGTCCCGCCTTTCGCTTTGCCGCTGACGCGGCCTTTGAACTGCTTGCGGTACTTCGTACGTTTGGGCTGCAGCATGTCTGCTCTCCAACCAATCCTTTACGCGCGCCTTGCGGCGCCATTCCTTCGTTAACTGCGCGCCTCGCGGCGCGCCGGCGAAACGCCGCCGGTCTGGGCCTCGACGATGCGCGCTTCCTGCGCCATCGGATCGTGCTCCATGATCTCACCCTTGAAGATCCACACTTTCACGCCGATAGCGCCATAAGGCGTTCTCGCCGTCGCCGTCCCGTAATCGATGTCGGCGCGCAGCGTGTGAAGCGGCACGCGGCCCTCGCGGTACCATTCCATGCGCGCGATCTCGGCGCCGCCGAGGCGGCCGGAAACGTTCACCCGGATGCCGAGGCCGCCCATGCGCATCGCCGTCTGCATCGAACGTTTCATCGCGCGGCGGAACGCGACCCGGCGCTCCAGCTGCTGCGCGATATTCTCGGCGACCAGCGTTGCGTCGATTTCCGGCTTGCGGATTTCGACGATATTGAGCGCCGTTTCCGACTTGGTGAAGCGCTGCATTTCCGCGCGCAGCTTCTCGATGTCGGCGCCCTTCTTGCCGATGACGACGCCGGGCCGCGCGGTGTAGATCGTGACGCGGCATTTCTTGTGCGGCCGCTCGATGATGATGCGCGAGACGCCGGCCTGCTTCAGCTTTTCATGCAGGAATTCGCGGATCTTCAGATCCTCGTGCAGGAGGTCCGCATAGGCGCCCGTCGGGGCGAACCAGCGTGAGTCCCACGTCCGGTTTATGCCGAGGCGAAGCCCGATCGGATTAACCTTCTGGCCCATCAGGCGGCCTCCTCAACTTGTTTCACAACGATGGTGATCTCGGAAAACGGCTTGAAAATCCGGCCCATGCGTCCGCGGCCGCGCGGCGTCCACCGCTTCAGGACCATGTTCTTGCCGACAAAGGCCTGGTCGACGACAAGCGCGTCGATATCGAGGTCGTGATTGTTCTCGGCGTTCGCGATCGCGCTCTCGAGGACGCGCTTTACTTCCTTCGAAATCCGCTTTTGCGAGAATTCGAGATCGGCGAGCGCGCGCTCGACCTTCTTGCCGCGAATAAGTTGCGCGACGAGATTCAGCTTCTGCGGCGACGTCTTCAGGAGCTTGCCCTTCGCCATCGCGGCGTTATCGGCGATGCGCCGGGGATTTTTCTGCTTGCCCATGACTAAGCCCTCTTCACTTTCTTGTCGGCGCCGTGGCCGAAGAATGTGCGCGTCGGCGAGAACTCGCCGAGCTTGTGGCCGACCATGTCTTCCGTGACGTGGACAGGAATGAACTTTTTGCCGTTGTAGACGTTGAACGTCAGCCCGACGAAGTGCGGCAGGATGGTCGACCGGCGCGACCATGTCTTGATGCCGCCTTTGTGGGCCCCGCCCTGCATCTCGTCCGCTTTCTTCAAGAGATAGCGGTCGACAAACGGGCCTTTCCAGACTGAACGTGGCATGAGTTTGCTCCTGGCCCCTTAATTTGCTTTTTTCCGCGCGTGGCGGGAGCGCACGACCATCTTCTGCGTGCGCTTGTTCTTGCGGGTCTTGCGGCCCTTGGTCGGCTTGCCCCACGGCGTCACCGGGTGGCGACCGCCCGAGGTGCGGCCTTCGCCGCCGCCGTGCGGGTGATCGATCGGGTTCATGGCGACGCCGCGCACCGATGGGCGA
>JBGSNB010000467.1:0-15880 GCA_041739835.1 Parvularculaceae bacterium
GCGGCGGCGGCGGGCGTTGCGTAAATGACCCAGTATTGTTGCGCTTGCGCCGCCTCGCCCTGCAGGACAAATCCGGCGACCCTGAGCGCGCCGACCGCCGCGCAGGCGGCGAGAATTCTCGTCGCATAGCCCCTTCGGTCATAGGAGCCGCCGAGCAGGGCGTGGATCGCGATCAGCACATAGGCGATGGCGTAAATCGGCGATGCGAGGCGCTGATGGCCTTCGCCGATAAGGAGCCGGGCGTTCTCGCGATCATAGGGCCGCGTCAGGTCGGGATGGAACAGCTCGCCGACATAGCGCTCCGTCATTTCAAGCTGGAGGTCGCCGGCGTCTCGGCTGAACTGACCGATATTGATGGCGGTGCGATCGAAATAAACGATATCGGCTTCGCCCGTCTTCTGGTTGATCCGCTGAATGTTGCCGTTCGACAGATACAGGACCGGGCCGATGCCGGTTTCTCGCAAGAGCGCGCGCTGCGCCATGTAGACTTCCGCCTCTTCGCCATTGCGGTAGTCGTGAATGAGCAAGCCCTCGAACAGGCCGCCCGCCTGCGCCACATCGGCATATACGGTGAAACCCTGCGCCGCCGTCATGAATTCGCCGCTGCGGATCACCGAGGAGGCGAAATCCGCGCGGATATTCGCGATTTCCTGTTTCAGCTCGCGATAGGTTCGCGGCATCAGGTCGACATTGATCCACAGCGTCACGATGGCGCCGACCGCTGCGATCGCCATGATCGGGCGGGCGACATCGGCGCGGCTGACGCCGGCTGCGAACATCACGGCGATTTCGCTGTCGGAATGAAGCCGATGCAACGCAAACAGCGTCGCGGCGAACAGCATGAAGGGAATGACGACGGCGAGCAGGCTCGGCACGATCAGCACCGTCATCCATCCGAACTTCGCCAAAGACTGGCCGTGCTCGACGATGATGTCGATGCGTTGCAGGCTTTGCGTCAGCCAGACAAGCGCGGTCACGACGATGGTCGCAAACACGAAGGGGGTCCACATCTGGCGGAGGATGTAATGGTCGAGGCTTCGCAAGCCGGTTACCTGATCAAAATCATGGCGGGCGGGCGCATCGCCCTCTCGGCCTCTTTTAGGGGTTATCGGCGGCAAGGTCGATCAGCTTGCATGGCTGCGCTGCTGTTGCCAGCCCTGGTCGGACCGACTAGGAATTGCGGCCCTCCCTACCTGCGCGTCTGGCCCGCCATTTGGGAGTTTGTCATTGCCGGATGCACATCGCTCAATGAGGACCATAATGAAGATAGCGTTTTCAAAGGCGGCGGCGCCTGCCGGTGTCGCGCTGATCGTTCCCGCTTTCGAAGACGGCGAACCGACGGCGGCGCAGACGTCGCTCGACGAGACCACCTCCGGCGCGCTCGCCAAGGCGATCAAGGCGGCGAATTTCGGCGGCAAGAAGGGGCAGACTCTGGAGCTTGTCGGGCTCAGCGGCGCCGAGGCGACGCGCATCGTCATGGTCGGCGCCGGCAAGCGCGCCGGCTTCAGCCTGCTTGATGCGGAGCAGACCGGCGGCAATGGCGTCGCGCCGCTCTTGAAAACGCAGGAGAAGTCGGCCGTCTTCGCGCTTGACGGTTTTGCAACGGACAAGCTCGGCGCGGGCGAGATCGCCGCGCGAATCGCTTTTGGCGCGCAGCTTCGCGCCTACCGGTTCGATAAATACCGCACCAAGCTTGAGAAAGATCAAAAGCCGGCGCTCGAGAAGCTGACCGTCAATACCCCCGCGGCGGATGCGAGGGCGAAATTCGCCGATCTCGAGAAAATCGCGGACGGCGTCGCGCTGACCCGCGATCTCGTCTCCGAGCCGCCAAATGTTCTTTACCCGGAAAGTTTCGCCGCGCGCTGCAAGGAACTTGAGGCGCTCGGCGTCAAGGTGACCGTTCTCGGCGACAAGGAGATGCAGAAACTCGGCATGGGCATGCTGCTTGGCGTCGGCCAGGGATCGATCCGGGAATCGAAACTGGTCGCGATGGAGTGGATGGGCGGCAAGAAGGGCGCAGCGCCTGTCGCCTTTGTCGGCAAGGGCGTCTGTTTTGACACCGGCGGCATATCGCTGAAGCCTGGTCCCGGCATGGAGGACATGAAATGGGACATGGGCGGCGCCGGCGCGGTGACGGGGGCGATGGCGGCGCTCGCCGGGCGAAAGGCGAAGGCGAACGTCGTCGGGGTCATCGGCCTTGTCGAGAATATGCCGGACGGCGGCGCGCAGCGCCCTTCCGATATAGTCACTTCGATGTCGGGCCAGACGGTCGAAATCCTCAATACCGACGCCGAAGGGCGACTGGTGCTGGGTGATGCGGTGTGGTGGACGCAGGAAAAATACAAGCCCAAAGCGCTCATTGATCTCGCGACGCTGACCGGCGCGATCATCATTAGCCTTGCGCATGAATATGCGGGCCTCTTCACGCAAGACGACAAGCTCGCCGAGCAGGTCGAGAAAGCTGCAAAGACATCCGGCGATCCGGTATGGCGAATGCCGCTCGCCAAAGCGCATTTCGACATGATCAAGTCGGATGTCGCCGACATGAAGAATATCGGTCCGCGCGAAGGCGGCTCGTCGACGGCGGCCGCATTCATCGGCAGGTTCGTCAAGGATGGTCAGTCGTGGGCGCATATCGACATCGCCGGCATGGCGTGGAACGCGAAAGACAAGCCGACCTGTCCTAAAGGCGGGTCGGGCTACGGCGTGCGCCTTCTCGATGAATTCGTCCGGTCGAACTACGAGTGACGCATGTATACGCCGCGCGCGTTCCGCCATAATGAACCGTCGGCGGCGGTTGAGTTCATTGCGCGCTACGGATTTGCTACGCTAGTCACCGCTGCTGAAAGCGGCTGCGCCGTCTCGCACCTGCCGATGATCGGCGATGAGGCGAAGGGCGTCCTGCGCGGGCATCTCGCGCGCGCCAATCCGCATGCCGCGCTGCTCGGCGGACGCCGGCATGTCGCCGTCTTTGTCGGCGCGAACGCCTATGTCTCGCCGGACTGGTACGCCGATGCGACGCAGGTTCCGACATGGAATTATTCCGCCGTCCATATCGAAGGCGCCGCTCGGCTCATCGCGGAGCCCGCGGGCGTCGACGCCTTGCTCGAAGAGCTGTCGGATTTCCATGAAAGCCGACGACACGACCTTCACGACGGCAAATTCTGGAAGCTTTCGAAATTGCCGGCGGACAAACTGGCCCGTCTGCGCGCCGGTATCGTCGCGTTCGAGATTTCAATCGACAGGCTCGAATACAAGGCGAAGCTGAGCCAGAACAAACATGCCGCCGACTTCGGCGCGGTCATGGCGAAGCTGGCGGCAGGCGATGAGAGCCAGCGCGCGGTTTCGGCGGCGATGGCGGAGGCTGGCGGCGGCAAGTCATGACAGAAGTCCTCTTCTATCATCTCGAACGCGCTTCGCTTGAAAGCGTGCTGCCCGGCCTGCTGGAGAGGACGCTGGAGCGGGGATGGAAGGCGGTGGTGCGCTGCGGGTCGCGCGAAACTGTGGCTCGGCTCGACGAAATTCTGTGGACCTATAAAGACGAATCCTTCCTGCCGCACGGCGTCGCTGCGGACGCCGCCGCCGAGCAGCCGGTATTTCTTACAGACGGCGCCGAAATTCCGAATGCCGCCGATCTCCTGTTTCTCGTCGACAATGCGGCAGCGGATGCAAGCGCAATCGGCGCATTCGTCCGTTGCGTGACAATTTTCGACGGCGGCGATGAAACGGCCGTCGCGTCGGCGCGCGCGTTTTGGAAAGACGTGAAAGCTGCCGGCCACGACGCGACCTATTGGAAACAGTCGCCGCAGGGGCGATGGGAGAAACAGGCGTAAAAAAAACCGGCCGCCTAAGCGGCCGGTCACTTATGTCGCGCCGACTGCCGAAGTCACGGCCGATTGACGATAACTGACCGCGGCACGCCGGTCGCCGCATTGTTTCCGTTGAGGGCGGTCGCCGTCATCGTCACGCTCAAAACGCTTGAACGGCTAAGGTTAGAAAGCGAGTAACTGCAGGCGCCGGACGTTCCGGTCGTGCAGCTGCCGCTGGCGCCGGTGCTTGTCGAGAATGAGACTACAACGCCGGAAAGCGGGGAGTTGGCTTCATTGTTGACGGTCGCCGTCGCGGTCGCCCGCCATTTGCCGCCGTTCTGGATGGCGCCGACGCCGGTCAGGCCGGCGAGCGAGGGAACATCGCCGCCGCCGCCGGAACAGGCCGAAGGCACCGAGAATGATTCCGTGACGCCGCCGGTCGATGTCATCGCTGCGCCCTGACCCATGCCGCGCTGGGCGAACCCTTGCCATATCAGGCAGTCGCGAGCGGAAGGCGCTTGCGCAAGGATGCCGTCCCGCATCGAAATATAGGTCGGCGTACTCGGCGTAAAGTTCATGCCGCCGACAAGATCGTCAAGTAAGGTCGTAACGGGAAGGGAGTTTGCCTGATAAAGCTCCCAGACATCCCAGATCGTTGCAGCGTAAATTTCGCCATTGCGGTGGACGCCCGCGCGGCGCCTGAAGTCGCCCAGCGTATCCGGATGATTGGCGTAGCGCGAAGAACGAATTCCTAGCGGATCATTGGTGGAGTATTCGCCAACAGCATCGTCATTGTTGAACAGGATCGACAGCACATCGGACATGCCTTCTCCGATCGCGCCCGAAACGGTCGTGCCCATACCGTCGATCATGCGCCAGGTTAAGCCGTGGCCGTATTCGTGATAGACGATATCGCTGTCGAGGTCGCCGTCGCGGTTAGGCGTTGTCAGCGTCCACAGATACATTTGCATTCGCGGATTCGAGCCGTCTGTCGGTGTCGAAAAATTTGCGTTATTCGTGCTGCCGCCATCCTGCGCCTCGGCGTTGACGCTGTCGGAACCGACGCCGCCATTGCCGAAATTGTTCTCCTGGAAGTTTTCGGCGGCCTCGACGAATCCATGCGTGTAGAGCCGATCATGCGTAACATTATTGAGGTAGAAGAGGTTCTGGACGGCGACCTCCTGATTGACCTGCGTCGTCGGCGCTTGGCCGAGATTGGCGACCGCGAGAAAATTGCCATTGGTCACGGCAGGGCCGCTGCCGTCCGGCACGCTGTCATTGGTGCGATCGAGATAAGCGCGGACATTGTTGCCCTGAACCAGGACCGTGGTCTGAGCACCCGCCAGCCAACCTGCGGGCGATTGCGCGTTGCCGGCGCCAGGGCCTGACGTCACTGTCTGCGAAGAATTGCCCGGATGATCTGGGAAAATGTTATAGCTGTCGTCCGCCGTTCTCAGTTCATTGTGAACGACGCGGCCGATGCCGTCTACGAGAGTGTGATAGAGCTTGTTGTCTCTTTGGCTCCATGTCTCGACAAGGAACCCTTCCGAAAGGACGTCGTCGGAAATGGCAACGCGTTCGACCGTTGGTCCGCGATAGAAAAATCCGGTCTTTGCAAATGTCGAGACGGCGCCGGACTTGCCGGAGAGGGCGGGGACCGCTTCTCCGCTGAAGTTGGCGTTGATCGCGGCGGCGAGCGCGTCGGCATCTGAAATCGTCGGGCGCGCCCTGAAGCCGCCGGCATTGGCGCTGCGCTCGATCAGGTGCGTCAGCGCTCCGCTGGCGTCGAACGCAGCCTTGGCGTAGCCGCCATAGACCCGCAGTCCGTTAAGGCGCTGCTCGAATTTCACATGCGTGACACCGTTCTTGTCGGAAAAGCGCGACACCTCGACCAGCGAGTCGGCGGTCGCCTTGCTGCGGCCTTTGGATTGCAGGAAGGCGCCGACGCTGGCGCGCGCATCGGCGCGCTGGGCCTTGGCGAGTTCTGACCGGTCAGAATGCACGACCGAGTCTTCGGCAGGTAGCGGTGCGGCTAACGCGCCCGTCCCGGCGATCAACGCAATCGCTATCGCTCCGGCGCTGCCGAGAGCACGCATCTTCGTCATTTTCATACGGAGGTGACTTCCCTTGTGAGCCCGCCGGATCGTCGCCGGTCTGGGGAGTGTGAGCCCTCACGATCTTGTGAGAGACGGGCATCAAATGGCGTTCTCGCGAGTTGCGCAACGTAAATTTTGCGAACGGACATGAAACGACGAAAAACGCCAACGCCGATGCTGTCCTTGGCATTGTCTGCGATGGGAGACCGGCCTAACCCGAATGAAACTGACCAGTGTTGCTCTGTTGCGACGCAGCAAGCGCTAGCATGCAAACGGTCTGCACCTATTTTTTCGCCGCCTTGCCGGGGGGCCGCAGCGCATGTTTGCGCACTAGGCCGCGGATCTGGTCATAGGTGAGTTGCAGCCGCGCGGCCGCCTCCTTCTGGCGCCAGCCGCAGGCGACGAGCGCATCGCCGACCCAGCGCTTTTCGACGGCGTCGAGTTCGCGTCGCAGGTCGAAAAATTCCGCCTTCTTTGTCTCAAGAGCGGGCGCAGGCGACGGACTTGGCGGGCATTGGGCGGACGGAAAGGGATCGATAAGGACCTCGTCGATCGGGCCGGCGTTCCCGGCGGCGATCCATCTGTACAAGGAGCGCTCGGCGGCGTTTTTCAGCTCACGGACATTGCCGGGCCAGGCATGGCTGAGAAGTTGCGCCATTGCGCCGGCTGAAAATCCGTCAAAGGGCGCGCCGATTTCGCCGGCGAGACCGGATGCGAAATGCGCCGCCAACACTGGAATATCGTCGCGTCGCGCCCTGAGGGGCGGCGTTGCGATGACGTCGAAGGCGAGGCGGTCGAGGAGGTCGGCGCGAAACCTTCCCGCCGCCGCCATCGCCGGCAGGTCAATATTCGCCGCGGCGAGGATGCGAACATCGGCGTGGCGCGTTTCGCCGCCGCCAACCCGCTCATATTCGCCATATTCGATGACGCGGAGCAGCTTTTCCTGAATGCGCAATCCCGCCGACGCGATTTCGTCGAGGAAAAGCGAGCCGCCTTCGGCGCGCTCGAACCGACCCGCATGGCGTTTCGTCGCCCCGGTGAAAGCGCCGGCTTCATGGCCGAACAGTTCGCTGTCGAGCAACTCCTCGGCGAGCGCCGCGCAGTTCAGCTTGATGAAGGGCCCCTCCCAGCGTGCCGACAGGAAATGGATGCGCGCCGCGATCAGCTCCTTGCCGGACCCCCGTTCGCCGCAAATCAGGAGCGGCCTGTCGAGCGCCGCCGCTGCCGACGCATGCGCGAGCGCGTCCAGAAAGACGCGCGATTGGCCGATCAGCTCCGGGGGCTGGCGTGGCGACTCCATAGGCGAACATTACCACATATAACTGGCGAATAAAGCCTGCATGGGGTGAAAAAAACCATAAGCCTATCGACCAGCCAATCATCATGACGCAGAAAAGTCATGTATATCAATAACATATAAGAATCTCCCGAAACTGGCACGGGTTTCGCAAACAAGAGGTTAATCAGAGGCCAACCTGGCCAACAAAGCGGGCCGACAGCTGGAGATGCGTGATGAGCAATTACCGTTACGACGACCGTGACGACGACTGGGAGACGCGCTTTCGCCGCGCTTGCCGCGGTCGCGAGGGATTCGCCTGGGGCGCGTTCCTCGTTGGTTTCGTGCTCGGCGGCATTATCTTTTAAGGGAGGACGATCATGGGCGTATTTTCAAGACTGACCGACATCGTCAATTCGAACCTCAATGCAATGCTCGACAAGGCAGAGGATCCCGAGAAAATCGTGCGCCTCATCATTCAAGAAATGGAAGACACGCTGGTCGAGGTGCGGTCGAGAGCGGCGCGCGCCATTGCCGACAAGAAAGAAGTCGAGCGACGCAAGACAGAGTTTGAGCTTCGTTCACGCGAATGGGAATCGAAAGCGGAGCTGGCGATCGCCAAGGGCCGCGAAGACCTCGCCAAGGGCGCCATCGCCGCCAAGCTTAAAGCGCTCGAAATGGTCGACCTATTTGCAAAAGAACATGACGCTATCGACAAGAGCCTCGACAAGGCGAATGAGGATCTCGAAAAACTCCAGGCGAAGCTGAAAGAAGCCAAAGCCAAGCAGCGCAGCCTCGAGATCCGGCGCTCCGCCGCCGAAGGGACCCTCAGGATCAACCGCGCCGTCTATGACGGGCGCATTGACGATGCGATGGCGCGGTATGAGCGTTACGAACGTCGCATCGACGAGCTTGAAGCGGAAGCGGAAAGCTATGTGCTAGGCCGGCCGAAATCGCTGGAGCAGGAATTCCGCGAACTCGCATCGGAAGACGAGGTCAATGCGGAATTCGAGGCGCTGAAGAAGCGCGTCGCGTCGCGGGTGACTGGAGCCAACTAGGCGCACTGAGGGAGAGACCGAGCAATGGAAAACGGATGGCCGTTCATTGTCGCAATCGTCGCCATAGTCGTTATCGGCCTTCCGTCCATGATCATGCATTATGTGACGGAGTGGCGGAAAACCAAATCGCCGACGCCGGACGATGAACGGCTCGTCGAAGATCTCTGGCGGACGGCGCAGCGTCTCGAACGCCGCGTCGACGCCCTGGAGACGATCCTTGACAAGGAAGCGCCGAAATGGCGCGAAGATTACAAGGAGCGCCCGCATGCATAGGCGCAGGCGACGCCGCCGCGATTTCGATGAGCGCCAGGACGGCGTGCATCCTGAGGTCGAGCGGTTCATCAATCATATGAATGCCTATTTCGACGATTGGCGCGGTCATCGCCGCTATGCGCATCATGTCGGCGATCCGGGGCCTGGACCCAATCGTCACAGAATCTATCGCAATATTCGCGATGGCAAAGTCGCGGGCGTCTGCGCGGGTCTTGCCGATTATTTCGGTTGGCGCGTTAAGATGGTCCGGCTCGCGCTTATCCTTTTGACGATCTTCTTTTTCCCGATGCCGATCTTCATCTATGCCGCAGCGGCCTTTTTCATGCCGCGCGGCGAGCCGATCGCGACCCGTTACGCCGATCCCGAAGAGGAGCGATTCTGGCGAAATTACTCGGTGAAGCCGACCGTCACTTTTTCGGAACTGCGGCACCGGTTCCGCGCGCTCGACGCCAGGATCGCGGACATGGAGCGAGCGGTTACATCAAGCGACTACGCGTTGCGAAAAGAGTTTCGCGATCTCGAACGCGGGGTCTGAAACCTAGAGAATTGACGATGCGCGTGCGGCTCGGTCGAGCCGGCCGGAAAGCCGCGCCTGAATTGGGAGAGTGAACAATGACGCGCGCTTCCGGAGCCTCTTGGGCGATCATCCTTGCTGCCGCTGGTCTTGCGGCGGCGGTGCTGGCGGGAATGGATGCCGCCCGGGCGCAGCCGGTCGGCAGCCCGGCGCCGCCGGTCTGCTGCATCTATTTGATTTTCTGAAGTTTATTTTGGCGTTGCGGCAAGGGCGCCCACGCCGCTAAGGTCTGAACTGACCTTGGGGCCCCTGCGGGCCGGCCCCGCAGCGAGGACGCAAGAATCATGGCGAAGAGGCGCCGACGGCGCCGCCCGCCCGATGCGCCGTCAGGCGTTGAACGGACTGAGGCTGGCGAAGCGCATATCCGGACAAATACTGCGGCCGAGACCGTAAAGCGGCCTCATCTGCGTCCGCCGGAAGCGACGGAACGGTTCGCCGCGCTTGATCTTGGAACCAATAATTGCCGTCTCCTGATCGCGAGCCCGCGCGGCCGCAGCTTTCGCGTCTTCGACGCATTCTCGCGCATTGTGAGGTTGGGCGAGGGCATGGGCACGTCAGGCGCGCTTTCCGAGGCGGCGATGGTGCGGACGATCGAAGCGCTTGCGGTCTGCGCCGAAAAGATTGCACGCCGGAATGTCACAAGGCAACGCTGCATTGCGACGCAGGCCTGCCGCGCGGCGTCGAACGGCGAGGCGTTTCTGGCGCGCGTGCGCGCCGAGACCGGCCTTGAATTCGAGATCATTACGCCGGCGGAAGAAGCCCGGCTCGCCGTCATCGGCTGCGCGGACCTTTTTGATGACAACGCCGATGCCGGGCTTATCTTCGACATTGGCGGCGGTTCGACCGAGATCTCGTGGGTGACGCCAGGCGCGCGCGCCGCCGCAGCGCGATCGCCCGAAGTCGTCGCCTGGACGTCGATGCCGATTGGCGTCGTCAATCTGTCGGAGCGCTTTGGCGGCCGCGACCTGTCGCGAGAGACTTACGATGGTCTCGTCGCGACTATCCGACAGGAAATAGCGTCCTTCGGCGACCCGGCTGGGCTGAAACGGATATTTGAGCGCGGCGGCGCACATTTCCTCGGCACCTCCGGCACCGTGACTTCCATCGCCGGCATTCATTTGAAGCTGCCGCGCTACCGGCGCGATGCGGTTGACGGCTTGTGGCTCTCCGCTGAAGAGGTTCGCGGCGTCACCGAGAGTCTTCGCGTCATGACTTATGACGAGCGCGCGGCGGAGCCCTGCATCGGCGTCGAACGCGCCGATCTTGTCGTCTGCGGCTGCGCTATTCTGGACGCGCTTTTGCTCGAATGGCCGGCGACGCGGATCCGCGTCGCCGATCGCGGACTGAGGGAGGGGGTTCTCGCCGGCCTCGCCCGGGCGCATAATCGCGAACGCGACCGCAAACGCGGGCGCCGCCGCCGCCGTCCCAACGCGGCGCGTCCGGCGGACGCGAAAAAGTAAACGGCTCGCAATACCTGTTGCCGAAAGCCTTAAATACGCGGGCGCATTGTCCGGGCGGCGATGAAAGCAAAGTCACCTTTGTGCGTTAACCATCGACGGCCCGAAATCCGAGCCGCCGCCGTGCCAGCCGAATTCTATTTCCAGCTGCTCAACCCGCTGATCTTTCTCGTTTTCGCGGCGGGGCTTTTCGTTGCCGATTCGGTGCGAGTGGCGCGGTCGGCGAAAATCCTTGGCTATTCCTATCTCGCCGGCGCGGCGGCGTTCTTCGCGGACCTGATGAACGAGGCGTTCCCGCCTTTCCTCGGAATCATTCCGACCACGTCGCTTTACGCGATTTGCGCCGTACTGGTTTCGGCGGGCATGTCGCTGCGCTATCGCGGGTTTGCGCCTTGGACGCTCCTTGTCAGCGCCGCCGCAATTCACATGGCGATCTATTCCTATTGCCACCTCGCCATGGACAATTTCTGGTTTCGCTCAATCGAAGCCAATATCGGCGCCGGCGTCATTTTCGCGATCGGCCTCGCCGGCATTCGCGGCCGCCAGCACAGGCGCATCGACCGGCTCATCTTCGCACTCTATGCCTTCAGCGTGCTGCAATGTTTTGTACGGCCAGGGCTCGTCGTCCTGCTGACAGGCGGCGATTTGACGCCTGAAACCTACTCGGCGGATCTCTTCCTGATCACCATGCATCTGATCGTCGGCGTCTGTGCGATCGTACTCGGCATGGCGTTGCTCATCGCCTACAGTGTGGAGATGATAGAGGAGTTGCGCAGTCGGTCGGAGACGGATCCGCTGTCGGGCCTTTCGAACCGGCGCGGCTTTGAAGAGCAGGCGACGCGGGTGTTCGCGAAAGCCGAACAGTCCGCCGCGCCGGTCGGCGTCATCATCGCCGATATCGATCGCTTCAAGTCGATCAACGACACGCATGGCCATGATTTCGGCGATATGGTGATCGCCGAACTCGGGCAGATCCTCGCGATCTATGCGGCTGACGGGCGTATCGCCGGCCGCATCGGCGGCGAGGAATTCGCGTTGCTGCTTCCCGGGGAAGCCGGGCCGGAAGCGGCGGAAATCGCCGAAGCGATTCGCGTGGATTTCGCGCGGGTCTCGATCGACACGCCGGAGGGCGCGTTTTCCTTCACCGCGAGTTTCGGGACGGCGGAGCGGCGATGGGGCGAGGACCTTCGTTATGCGCTCGCCAAGGCCGACGAGGCGCTCTACCTCGCCAAATCGGGCGGACGCAACCGCGTCTGCGGCGAGGCGGACGTCGGCGTCGACCAGCTGAAAGCGGCCCGGGACAAACTGGAACGGCGCCGCAACCGCCCGGCGGTGTCGGCCCCGGATGCCGCTCATCTCCCCGCCAGGCGCGCCTGAACGGCCCTCGACGACGGGCCTTTGCTCTTCGAAACCCCTCTGCTATAGCGCGCCATGGAGCGGCGAAAACCGGCATCGAAGGGCGCAATCAGGCCTAGGAAACGTCCCCCGACCGATCAGGCGACGACCGCGCTTGGCGCTATTCCCGAAAAGCGCAGCCTCAAGAAACACGCCGCCAAGAAGGCCGACCCGTTACCGCCATCAGGCGTCGGCCAGCGCGAAATGCGCGTCAACGTCAAGACCGCGAAGAAGCGAAAACTCTCCTCGACGCTCTGGCTCGATCGCCAATTGAACGACCCCTATGTTTCGCGGGCGCGGGCGGAAGGATATCGCTCGCGCGCCGCCTATAAGCTGAAAGAGCTGAACGAAAAACACGGTCTCATCCGCAAAGGAGCGCGCGTTGTCGATCTTGGCTGCGCGCCGGGCGGCTGGCTGCAGGCAGCGGTCGAAGCGGGCGCGGCGCGTGTCGTCGGCATCGACTATCTGCCGATGCCGCATGTGACAGGCGCGGAGCACCTCGAGCTTGATTTCCTCGACGACGGCGCGCCCGACCGGCTGAAGGAACTACTCGGCGGCGCGGCCGATGTTGTTCTCTCCGACATGGCGGCGCCGACGACCGGCCACAAATCGACCGATCACATGCGCATCATCGCGCTGGCGGACGCCGCGCTCGATTTCGCGATCGACGTGCTGGCGCCTGGGGGCGCATTCGCCTGCAAGGTGTTTCAGGGCGGCGCCGAAGGCGAGCTGCTAAGGCGGTTGAAGGGAAATTTCGCCAGCGTCAAACACGCAAAGCCGAAATCGTCGCGCGCCGATTCGGCGGAGATGTATGTCGTCGCGTTGGGATTCAAGGGGAGGAGCCAATCATGAGACGGATGATTTTTATTCTGGCCGCATCGGCGCTCGCCGCCTGCGCCGCAAAGGTCGAGGATGGCGCCGGCGCGCCGACACAGCACAAATCGCTGGCGGCGCCGACACCTGACGGCATTGCGGTGAAAATCACCGGCGAGATGGCAGGCGAGAACGTCTCGGTGAAGGTCGGAACGAAGATCGCTGTCGAACTCGTCGGCGTGCCGACCGCCGGCTATATGTGGGCGGTTTCCGATATGCCGGCATTTCTGGAGACCGCGGGCGAATATGGCGGCCCGACCTCGTCGGCGCAGCTTGAGCCCGGCTTCGCCGGCGGCAATCATTGGGAGGGCTTCGTTTTCGGCGTGAAGGCGACTGGCGAAGGCGAATTCCGCTTTGTGCAGCGGCGCGCTTGGGAGGACGATGAAGAGCCGCCTTCGGACGAATTTTCCGTCTACCTGTTCGCCGAGGAGTGAGAAACGACATGCAGGTCCGTGAAGCGCTGACATTCGACGACGTCTTGCTGGAGCCGGGTCCCTCGGAGGTGATGCCGTCGCAGGTATCGACGAAAGCGCGGCTGACGCGCGAAGTGACGCTCAACATCCCGATCCTCTCCTCGGCGATGGACACGGTGACGGAAGCCGAAATGGCGATTGCGATGGCGCAAAATGGCGGCATCGGCGTACTTCACCGAAATTTGTCGGCGGAAGAGCAGGCCGAACATGTGCGCCGCGTGAAGCGGTTTGAAAGCGGCATGGTGGTCAATCCGCTGACGCTCTCGCCGGATGCGACGCTCGACGAAGCATGGAAGATCATGGATGACCGCAAGATCTCCGGCTTTCCGGTCGTCGAGCGGAATGGCCGCCTTGTCGGCATCCTGACCAATCGCGATGTTCGCTTTGCAACCGACGGCAAGCAGCGCGTCGCCGACCTGATGACGCGCGAGAACCTCGTCACCGTCCGCCCGCATGCGACCCGTGAGGAAATAACCCGCCTGCTGCACCAGCACCGGATCGAACGGCTGATCGTCGTTGACGACGAATACCGCTGCATCGGCCTCGTCACGGTGAAGGACATTGAAAAAGCGCAAAGGCACCCGAATGCGGCGAAAGACGGTGAGGGGCGTCTGCGCGTCGCCGCGGCGTCGACGGTTGGGAACAAGGGTTTTGAGCGGGCCCTCGCGCTGATCGACGCCGGCGTCGACGTCATCGTCATCGACACCGCGCATGGCCATTCGGCGCAGGTGCTGGAGCAGGTGACGCGCATCAAGAAGGCGTCAAATGCGGCGCAAGTCATCGCCGGCAACATCGCGACCTATGAGGGCGCGAAGGCGCTGATCGACGCCGGCGCCGACGCGGTCAAGGTCGGCATCGGCCCGGGGTCGATTTGCACTACTCGCGTGGTGACCGGCGTCGGCGTGCCCCAGATGACGGCGATCATCGATGCGGTGCGTGGCGCGGGTGATGTCCCGGTGATCGCCGACGGCGGCATCAAGTATTCCGGCGATGTCGTCAAGGCGCTTGCGGCCGGGGCAGCGTGCGTGATGATGGGCTCGATGCTCGCCGGGACAGAGGAGAGTCCGGGCGAGAGCATTCTCGCCGAGGGACGCCGCTTCAAATTGATTCGTGGCATGGGGTCGATGAGTGCCATGCAGGACGGCTCGGCCGATCGCTATTTTCAGGACGGCGAAGTCTCGCCCACCAAGCTCGTCCCCGAAGGGATCGAGGGGCGAGTCCCGTACAAGGGCCCGGTGGCCGATGTCCTCTTCCAGATGGTCGGCGGCTTGCGCAGTGGCATGGGCTACTGCGGCGCGGCGGACCTCCTTGCCCTCCGGACCGACACCGAGTTCATCCAGATCACCTCAGCGGGGCTGCGCGAATCCCACCCCCATGATGTTACCATTACCCGAGAAGCTCCCAACTACAGCGTATGAGCAGGACCGCCACCACGGCGACATTGCGTGGTGCGGGCGCAGGTCCAACCGGTACACCAGATCCTCGTTTTCCACCCCAGCCAGGACCCGACATGTCTTGTGCCCCGTCTCTTGCTCGCCTTCGGCGCGCCATCGCCCCGCTGGTCGTCCTGCTGCTTGGGGCCGCTCCGGCCCTCGCCGCCCAGACCCCGGATGCCGTTGGCGGCGATCTGATGGCCAAGGTCGACGGCGCCATGGGCGTCGTCAACGGCTGGATTGGCGCCTTCTTCTTTTATGACGTGATGTTCTGGGATGACTCCGTCCAGCTGCCACTGGTGGTCCTCTGGCTGGTGATGGGCTCGCTCTATCTCACCGTCCGGATGGGGTTCATCAACCTCCGGGCCTTCAAGCACGCCATCAACGTCACTCGCGGCAAGTACAGCGATCCCAATGATGCCGGCGAGGTGAGCCACTTCCAGGCACTTTCCGCCGCCCTCTCCGCCACCGTCGGCCTCGGCAACATCGCTGGCGTGGCGATCGCCGTCTCGATCGGCGGACCGGGGGCCACCTTCTGGATGATCATCGCCGGGCTGATCGGGATGAGTGCCAAGTTCGCTGAATGCACCCTGGGCCAGAAGTATCGCGAGGTCCGCCCAGATGGTCGGGTGATGGGCGGGGCGATGTTCTATCTCTCCAAGGGGCTCGGCGAGATGAAGATGGGCGGCCTCGGCAAGGTGCTGGCGGTGTTCTTCGCGATCCTCTGCGTGGGCGGATCGCTAGGCGGCGGCAACTCGTTCCAGGTCAATCAGTCGATGAATGCCGTGCAGGAATCGATGCCCTGGTTGGTGACCTACCCGTGGGCATATGGTCTGGTGATGGCGACGCTGGTCGGCGTGGTGATCATCGGCGGCATCAAGCGGATCGCCGAGGTGGCCGAGAAGATCGTGCCCACCATGGTCGGCGTCTACGTGCTGGCAGCGCTCTACATCCTGTTCGACAACGCCGCGCTGATCCCGGCGGCGTTCGGTTCGATCATCGACGGCGCCTTCACCTCGGACGCCACCTTCGGCGGCTTCATCGGCGTGCTGGTCACCGGCTTCCGCCGGGCCGCCTTCTCCAACGAGGCTGGCGCCGGATCGGCCGCCATCGCCCACTCCGCGGCGCGCACTGCCTATCCGGTCCGCGAGGGCGTGGTGGCC
>JBGSNB010000545.1:0-4563 GCA_041739835.1 Parvularculaceae bacterium
TACCACACGGCAACGGGTGTTACGGCGCATTTTCACGTCGCGGCGTCCGTCGGCGGCGTTCCATCAGCTGCTTCCTCAAGGCCTGCGTCGGGCGGAGGGGCGGGAGGCTCCGCGGCGTCGGCGAGCGAAACGCATAGGCCCGCGGCGAGCGCGGCGACTGACAAATATCTCAATGATTTCTCCAACCCGATGATCGACGCCCGCCCTGAGGGACCTTAACGCACAGCGCGGCGAATTCCGTCGCAAGAAATTCTATATAGACTGCGGCGGGATTGCGACAGCGGTGCGTTCAATCCCTGTCCGGCGCGAGGCTCGCATTCGCCCCGCCTCGCAATGGGCGTTTCGTGCGGCCTCCTGTTTTCCCCTCTGGGCTATAGCGAAGCCGATGCGCCGCGGATGATGTCGCCCCCATCATTCGCGGCGTTCATTTCGTCGGCGCGAGCGCGTCGCGGACCTCGACCGCCGTGTCGGGGAAATCGGCGAAGACGCCGTCGACGCCGGCAGTGAGGAAGCCGATGAATTCCTCCCTCGCGGCCATTCCCTGGTTCGGCCGATCATCCCGAAACGTCCATGGGTGGACGGGCAGCCCGAGCAAGTGCGCGCGTTTGATGTAATCGGTGAAAAGGCCGCCTTGCGCCAGAAGGAGCGATTTCGCCGGTCCGATCGCATCGGCGAATGTCGCCGCCTCCTCGAGGGCAAGCGTCGGCGCGCCGCTTCCCGCTTGATCGACAAGCAGCACCAGCTTCGCCGTCGTCTTGCCCTTCAACCGCCTCAAAATCTCGGGCTCAAACGACTGAATGAACACCGGCCCGGCGTCGAAGCCGTCAAGCGCTTTCAGCAATGGCGCCTCGAAATCATGCCCGATCGAGGCGAAGAATGCGGGATGTTTTGTTTCCGGATAGACGCCGACCGGACGGCCCGCCTCCTTCGACTTCGCGGCGACGAGCGCCAGCATCTCGTCGAAGCTTGGAATTTCGTAGAGCCCGTCGAATTCCTTTGACCGGCCCGGAAATGGCTGGCGCGCGCGCAGGGTCTTTATTTCCGCGAGCGTGAAATCCTCGATCCACCAATCGACCCTCGGCGCATCGTTCGGATCATCATTGGCGCGCTTTCTCGCAGCGAATTCCGGACGGTCCGCGACATCGGTCGTCGTCGACAGATAGCGGTCGTGCCGCGCGACGAGGATGCCGTCCTTCGTGAAGACGAGATCAGGCTCGACGACGTCGGCGCCCTGTTCGACCGCGAGCGCATAGGCTTCCAGCGTGTGCTCCGGCAAATAGCCGGAGGCGCCGCGATGCGCGATGACGAGGGGCGGCTTGCCGTCGAGGGTCGCCCACATCAAAGGCTGCTCCTTCTGCGACGCGCAGGCCGCAAGTGCCAGCATTCCCATCGAAAGCGCCCGCCGCATGACCCGCCCCCTGACACCGCAAGCGAAGATCATTATGTTTTGCGCGGCGCTTGTCGAGGCGTATGATCGCGACGCTGCAATGCGAGGTCCGTCATGTCGGAAGCTGATCGGCTTGAGGTTGAAATCATGGAAAAAGCGTCGCGGCTCGCGGCGCTGCGCAAAGCGGAAGCAGCGGTCGAAATCGGCGACTATTCCTTCCAGACGCTCGACGGCGAGACGACATTGTCGGCGCTGTTCGGCGGGCGCGACCGCCTCCTCGTCATTCACAATATGGGACAGGGGTGCCGCTATTGCACGCTCTGGGCGGACGGCATCAGCGGCGTGCTGCCGCATCTTGAGGACGCAATGGCCGTCGCGCTGGTGTCAAAGGATCCGCCGGAGACCCAGCGGCGCCTCGCGCAGGATCGCGGCTGGCGGTTCCGCATGGCGAGCCATGGCGGCGGCGCCTATATGAAAGAGCAGGCGATCAATGGCGACAATTATCCGGGCGCGGTTGTTTATGAACGGCGGGGCGGGAAGATCTTCCGGCGCGGACGCGCGGCGTTCGGTCCCGGCGATCTCTACAATCCGGTCTGGCACCTGATCGCGCTCGGCGGCGTCGGCGCCGATGAGTGGACGCCGCAATTCCACTATTGGCGGCGGCCGCAGAAAATGGACGACGGCGGCGCCAACATGAATGACTGAGCGCAGGCGGGATTTCATGACTGCGGCGGCGCTTGGCGCGCTTTGGCTTTACAAGCGCACTTTGTCGCCGGTCTTTTATCTTTTCGGCGCGCGCTGCCGCCATTTGCCAAGCTGTTCGGATTACGCCGCCGCGGCGTTGCGCCGGCATGGCGCCCATAAGGGCTTCTGGCTGGCGCTGTCGCGGGTTTCGCGTTGCCACCCCTTGGGCTCGCACGGCTTCGACCCGGTTCCGGACGATGTGCCGGATCATGGCTGGCGCCTCTGGCGCTATGGCGACTGGGCGTGGCGGGAGCGTCGCGGCAATTAGCGCCCCAACGCCTTGACGGGCTTGACGTTTCGCGCCGCGTCATGGAAGTCGGACCGCTTCAAGGATTGGATGCTGACATGGTTGCGATCACCCTTCCCGACGGTTCCGTTCGCCGGTTTGACGGCGCCGTCACGGGAGCCGCCATCGCTGCGGGAATTTCGACATCGCTCGCCAAGAAGGCGATCGCGATGCGGATCGACGGGGTCCTCGCCGACCTTTTCCAGAGCGTTGAAAAAGACGCGAAAATCGAGATCGTGACGCGCGAGGACGCGGACGCGCTTGACCTGATCCGCCATGATGCGGCGCATTTGCTGGCGCAGGCGGTGCAGGAATTGTTCCCCGGCACGCAAGTGACGATCGGGCCGAATATCGAGGACGGGTTCTTCTATGATTTCGCGCGCGGCGAGCCGTTCTCGACGGACGACCTTGACCGCATTGAAGAACGCATGGCCGAAATCGTCGACGAAGACCGTCCGACGCGCAAGGAAGTCTGGGCGCGCGACCGGGCGATCGCGCATTTCAAATCGATCGGCGAGACCTACAAGGCGGAGATCATCGCCGACCTGCCGGCGTCGGAGGACATCAAGGTCTATTTTCACGGCGACTGGCACGACCTTTGCCGCGGCCCGCATCTTCCGTCTACGAAGCATATCGGCAAGGCGTTCAAGCTGATGAAGGTCGCCGGCGCCTATTGGCGCGGCGATCACCGCAATGCCGTCCTGCAGCGCATTTACGGAACGGCGTGGGCGAGCGACAAGGACCTCAAGGCCTATCTGACGCGGCTGGAGGAGGCGGAAAAGCGCGATCACCGCCGGCTCGGCCGGGAGCTGGATCTGTTCCATTTCCAGCCGGAGGCGCAGGGCTCCGTCTTCTGGCACCCGAAAGGGTTCCTGGTCTGGCGCGAGCTTGAAGCCTATATCCGCCGGCGCCTCGACGATGACGGCTATGTCGAAGTGAAGACGCCGCAGCTTCTCGATTCAAAATTATGGGAAATGTCCGGCCACTGGTCGAAATTCCGCGACGGCATGTTCATTGTGCCGGATGAAATTCCGTCAACGGAGGAAAATGCGCCCGTTCTGTCCGGCAAGGCGGATCTGATGGCCTTAAAGCCGATGAACTGCCCGGCGCATGTGCAGATCTTCAATCAGGGCCTCAAGTCCTATCGCGACTTGCCGATCCGCATGGCGGAATTCGGCTGCTGCCACCGCAATGAAGCGCATGGCGCGCTGCACGGCCTGATGCGCGTGCGCCAGATGACGCAGGACGACGCGCATATTTTCTGCCGCGAAGACCAGATCGACGACGAGGTCGCGCGCTTCCTTGCGCTTTTCAACCGCGTCTATGCCGACATGGGCATGACAGACATCCGCTACAAGCTCGCGACGCGGCCGGCGGTGCGCGCCGGTGACGATGCGGTCTGGGACCGCGCTGAGGCGGCGCTTGCAAGGGCGCTGACCGGCGCCGGCGTCGACTTTTCCTATGCGCAAGGCGACGGCGCATTTTACGGGCCGAAGCTCGAATTCCACCTGACTGACGCCATCGGCCGGACCTGGCAGGCGGGCACGTTCCAACTCGACTACATCATCCCTGAGCGCCTCGGCGCGACCTATATCGACGAGACCGGTGCGAAGAAAGCGCCGGTGATGCTGCACCGCGCGGTGTTCGGCACGTTCGAGCGGTTCATCGGCCTGTTACTGGAGCAATATGCCGGCAAGCTGCCCTTCTGGCTGGCGCCCGTCCAGGCGGTCGTCGCGACGATCACGTCGGAGGCGGACGATTACGCGCGCGAGGTCGCGGACGCGCTGAAAGCGGCGGGCGTCCGGGCCGAGGCCGACCTCCGCAACGAGAAAATCAATTACAAGGTGCGCGAGCATTCGCTGGCGAAGGTGCCGGCGATTGTCGTCGTCGGCTCGCGCGAGGCGGACGAACGCAAGGTCTCGCTGCGCCGTCTCGGCTCGGAGAAACAGGATGTCGTCACGCTCGACGCCGCTCTCGCGCAACTGAAAGTCGAAGCGACGCCGCCGGATCTGCGCGGGCGCTGAGCTTGGCCGTGAACCCCTCGCTGCGCGACCGCGTGATTGACGGCGCTTTTCTTGTGGCGATGGCGGGCGTTGCGTGGCTCGCCGTGTTCGGGCATCGCGGCGTCGCCCCCTGCGTCGGCGTG
>JBGSNB010000596.1:0-8806 GCA_041739835.1 Parvularculaceae bacterium
CCGATGACAACTCGACTTCGATCAGCCGCAGCAGGTTCAATATGTCCTCGTCCGAAAACCGTTTCCTCGCCATCCCAGTTCCCCAACCGCTTCGTAGAAAAATCCCAGATAAGCGGCCCAGTTATACGGGGGCAAGACACACCGCTGCCTTCGAGGACGGCCGGATTGCGTCGGCGATGGCGATGAGGCCAATGATGCGACTTGCCTGCGCCACATGAACAACGGTGCGGCCGTCACCCTGCAACCGGGCGGCTTCGGCCTCCAAAGCGCCGACCGCGAGCTTTTGCGTATCCATCAGCAGACGGTTGCCGAGAAACACCGTTCCATTCGCAGTCTCGGCGCGCGCGCCCATGCCGTCGAGACTTTCAAATCCTGTCGGCGCCGCGACGGTGAGGTTCGCCGTTCGTCGCAATATTGCCTGGGCGAGCGGATGGTCGGATCCTTGCTCGACCGCAGCGGCGGCGGTCAGCAAAATCTCTTCTGTGACGCCATCCGCCGTCACGATCTCAACGACCTCGGGCTGGCCGATCGTGAGCGTGCCGGTCTTATCGAAGATGATAACGTCGAGCTTGGTGGAGTCTTCCAGCGCCGAGGCGTTCTTGAAGAGAATGCCGTTTTTCGCGCCCAGACCGGTGCTCACCATGACCGCCATCGGCGTTGCCAGACCCAGCGCATCCGGGCAGGCGATTACGAACACCGTTATGGTCATCGTCACCGCGAACAGTAACGGCTGTCCGATCACCCAGAACCAGACCGAGAAGGTCGCAAGACCGATGACGATGGCGGCAATGACCAGCCATTGCGCCGCCTTATCCGCCAGGAGTTGCGCCGGCGCTTTGGAATTCTGCGCCTCCTGCACCAGCTTTACGATCTGCGCCAGCGCCGAGTCGGCGCCGACTTTCGTCGCCTTGTAGCGAAAGCTCCCACTCTTGTTGATGGTGGTGCCGATGACTGCGGCGCCGGGTCCCTTTTGGACCGGCATCGACTCGCCGGTGAGCATCGACTCATCGACGAGCGATTCGCCGATCTCAACTGTGCCGTCTACGGGAATCTTTCCGCCTGGCCGCATGACCACGATTTCGCCCGCGAGCACTTCCACGGTCGGCACTTCGATCTCGGCGCCGTCGCGAATGACGGAGGCTTTCGCGGGCGTGAGATCCATCAGCGCCCTGATGGCCGACGAGGCGCCCGCTCGCGCGCGCATCTCCAGCCAATGACCAAGCAGGATGAAAACAAGCAGCACGGATACGGCTTCGTAGAACTGTCCCCCGTCTTTGAAGAAAAATGTCGTGGCAAGACTAAAAAGATAGCCGGTGCCGACGCTCAACACGATCAGCGCCGCCATGCCCAGCGTACCCTTTCGGATCGCGCGCCAGGCAGAGACGAAGAACGGCCAGCTCGGATAAAGAATCGCGGCGCTCGCCAGGAAGAACAGCCATAGGTTTAGCTCAAGTCCGAACGGCGGCGCCGGCGGCGTGAAGATCCCGCCCATCGGCGCGTAAACAAAAATGGGCACGGTGAAGATCAGGCAGATCCAGAAACGATTGCGCATGTCGCGCACCATGGCCGGCAGGTCATTGCCGGCATGGCCCATCTCATGCGCTAAATCTGCCGGCATCGCGGCCTGCGAACCCGGCGGCGCGTGGCCCTTGTGGCTGGCGTCTGCGGGACTGGCCGGAGCGGGCGTGGCCGCTGACGCGCCCTTCGCAGCATTCCGGTCAGCCACCGCCGGAGACGAGGGCTTTTCGCCGGGCGCAGCTGCGCTCTCCGAAGAACCGGAGATTTCGGGAACGGCAATTGCGGGTGCAGTGGCGGGTGGCGAAATCGGTGCCGGTTTCGGGTCGGCGGGTGTAGTGACCGGCGCGGCAAAGCGAGCGTCCGCGTCAGCCGCCGCCGGCGCCGAGCGCTTAGCGCTCGATTCTGTGTGGCCTTCGTGACTTTTATCGGCCGCGGCGTCAGCGGACGCGTCGGACTTATACGCGCTCTGGCGCACGTCCGACTTGATATCGGCGACATTGAGTCTGGTTTCGTCATAGCGCACGGTGGCGCTTCCCGCAGCGTGATTGACTGTGACGCTTTCAACGCCAGGCACTTCGCCAATCCGTTTTTCTACTCCGAGCACACTCAGCACCGACAGCATGTCGCGAACTTCGATAACACTCGTTTTCATCGCAAGACCTCCAAATGCCTAACAGACGGCGCGTCGAACGTTCCGAAATTGATCGACGAGCCAGTTCAATTCCCGATAGCGAAACTCAACCGGCGCGGCCGTCCGCAGAGGAGTTCCACAAGATGATTGCGGAATGTTCGGCCAGATTGTGCTCATAACCCAGAATGCTGATTGAGGCCGTGCCGAGCACGAAGCGCTGCGCGTCCAGGACCGGCAATTCGATCCAGCGCGCGCCCAGCACGCGCCCGAACTGGCCATGCGAAAAAAGGACAATATTGCCGCGCAACGCCCTCAGCCGTGTAAGCAGCCGATCGGCGCGTTCGAGAATCTGCTCCGGCGATTCGCCGTTCGCGGTTCCGTCCCGGAAGAGGTTCCAATCCGGACGCTTCTCGCGCGTGTCCGATGACGACTGTCCTTCGTAGTCGCCAAAATCCCACTCCGTTAGGTCAGGGTCGATCTCCGAAAACTCTCCCAGCCCGGCCAATTCGCAAGTTCGCCGTGCGCGCTGCAACGGGCTGGTAAATACGTGGCCGAAGCTTACCGCGCGCAGCCGGACCGCGAGCAGTCGCGCGTCCATCTCCCCTTGTTCAGTCAGCGGAATGTCGGTCCTGCCGGTATGCTGGCCAGACTGCGACCATGCCGTTTCACCGTGTCGAACGAAATAGATGCGGGAACGAGCGCTCTGCCCCCCTGTCATCGTTTTGCTTCCCACCGCCAGTCGCGAATTTCCGGCATGTCCTGACCATATTCTTCGATATAGCGCTTGTGCTCGATAAGCTTTTCCCGAAAGGCCTCCTTCACCGCAGCGCCGGGTATGCTGAGGTGGGGTAAACGATCAATGGCGTTTGAAACGAGGTGAAAGCGATCCAGCTCGTTCATCACCACCAAATCGAATGGCGTCGTAATTGTCCCTTCCTCCTGGTACCCATGCACATGAAAGTTTTTATGGTTGGTGCGGCTATAGGTCAGCCTGTGGATCAGCGAGGGATAGCCGTGGAAGGCGAAGATCACCGGCTTGCTTGTCGTGAAGAGCGCATCGAAGTCTCCATCGCTCAAACCATGCGGGTGCTCGCTCTGCGCCTGGAGCCGCATCAAATCAACGACGTTGACGACGCGAACCTTTAATTCCGGGAAGTGCGTCTGCAGCAGTTCGACAGCCGCTAGCGTCTCCAGCGTCGGCACGTCGCCGCAGCACGCCATCACCACATCCGGTTCACCGCCCTCGTCATTGCTTGCCCAGGTCCAGACCCCGATCCCAGCGGTGCAGTGCTTGATGGCCGCGTCCATGTCGAGCCATTGCGGAGCGGGCTGTTTGCCCGCGACAATGACATTCACGTAGTTGCGGCTGCGCATGCAATGGTCGGTCACTGAGAGCAGCGTGTTGGCATCGGGGGGCAAGTAGACGCGGATGACTTCGGCCTGCTTGTTGACGACGAGGTCGATGAAGCCCGGGTCCTGATGGGTGAAGCCATTTTGGTCCTGCCGCCAGACATGCGACGTGAGCAGGTAGTTCAGCGAGGCGATAGGCCGGCGCCAAGGAATGCGGCGCGTCACTTCCAGCCATTTTGCATGCTGGTTGAACATCGAATCGACGACGTGGACGAACGCCTCGTAGCAGGGAAAGAAACCGTGGCGACCAGTGAGCAAATATCCTTCCAGCCAGCCCTCGCATTGGTGTTCGCTCAGAATCTCCATCACGCGCCCGTCGGGCGCGACGTGGTCATCGAGAGGAATAATCTCGGCAGTCGAACTACGGCTCGTGACTTCAAATACGGCGCCCCAGCGGTTTGAGGTCGTTTCGTCTGGGCTAAAGACACGGAAATTGTCCGGATTCAATTTTATCACGTCACGGATGAATTTCCCTTGGACGCGGGTCGCTTCGGCGTCCACCGACCCGGGCGCCGAAACCTTGACCGCGTAATCGGCGAATTCCGGCAGAGCCAGGTCGCGAAGAATCAGGCCGCCATTGGCGTGTGGATTGGCGCTCATACGGCGCTCGCCCGTCGGGGCCAGTTCCGCAAGGTCGGAGCGCAGTTTGCCGGTCGCGTCGAACAATTCTTCCGGGCGATAGCTCTTCATCCAATCTTCAAGGAGCTGCAAGTGGCCCGGGTTGCTCATCTCTCCCATCGGCACCTGATGCGAGCGAAACGTGCCCTCAGTGGGCTTCCCATCGACGACAACAGGACCAGTCCAGCCCTTCGGCGTTCGCAGGATGATCATGGGCCAGCACGGACGCTTCTTGAATCCATGCGCGCGAGCGTCGGCTTGAATGCGCTGAATATCAGAGACGACGGCATCGAGGGTTTCGGCCATGAGCCGATGCATGGTCATGGGGTCGTCACCTTCGACGAAATGCGGCGTGTACCCGTACCCGCGAATTAACGCTTCCAGTTCCTCGCGCGGAATGCGCGCCAACACGGTCGGCCCGGCAATTTTCCACCCGTTCAGATGCAGGATAGGCAGCACCGCGCCGTCATGCACGGGATTTAGAAACTTGTTCGAGTGCCAACTGGTCGCGAGCGCGCCGGTTTCCGCTTCGCCGTCGCCGATGACGCATGCGACGATGAGGTCAGGGCTGTCGAAAGCAGCGCCGAAAGCGTGCGATAGCGAATATCCCAGCTCGCCTCCCTCATGAATCGAACCGGGCGTTTCTGGCGAAACGTGACTCGGTATGCCGCCAGGAAAGGAAAATTGCTTGAACAGCCGTTTCATCCCGCCCGCATCCTGGGAGATTTCCGGATACACTTCGCTGTACGTGCCTTCCAGGTAGGCATTCGCGACAAGGGCCGGGCCGCCATGCCCGGGCCCTGTGATGTTGATGACGTTTAGGGCGTATTTCACAATCACCCGGTTCAGGTGGGCGTAGACGAAATTTAGCCCTGGCGTCGTGCCCCAATGACCGACCAATCTCGGCTTGATATGCGCAAGCGAGAGCGGCTCTCTCAGCAAAGGATTGTCGAACAGATAAATCTGCCCGACCGACAGGTAATTTGCCGCCCGCCAATAAGCGTCCAGCTGGCGAAAGTCTTCGCGGATCAATTGTGGCGAAAGCTTTTTTGAAATGGTTTGCATGGTCAACTCGATTGCTGTTTGTACAAGGAAGAAATGCGACGATCGCTGTACGTGACGACCAAATATTCGTTAGCGCCCGCAACGCAGCGTCGCGGAATTCGCGCGTTCTCATTTGCACGGCATGGCCATAGTCGTTGCTCCAGAAGAAAACTCACCATGCAGTCACCGGCGTCGAACCTAGGTCATGGGCGGGCGGCAAGCGCTCCGGCACATTAAGCCTCGCCACGCCGATCCGGTTGTCGGCCATGCCGTAATAAACGTCGAAGCGATCCGGTAAGCCAAGATCGTCGCGCCGGTCGATGGCAGTCGGAAATACGACGTTGGCGACGACTCCCTGGCGTTCGTGTGGTGATTCCGGCGAGAGAATCGGCTCGCGCGAACGGTAGCGGATAAATTGAGGACGCTCTTCCGAAAGCACCAGGACGCCAGCCGAGTAGGAAAGTTCGCGTACGGACAAGGGCGCTGTATGAAGCGCGCTGACACCATGATAAATGGTCAGCCAGCCGTGTCGGGTCAGGGCAGGTGGAGCACCGCCGCCGATTTTGAGCTGTTCCCAAGGGGACGCCGGAGCAGCCAGCCGGTGATGCGATCCGAAATGTCGGAGATGATCAGGTTCGCAATCGGCCATCGCCGTCGAGCAATAGGAAATCCAGATGCTTTCGCGATCATGATCTGGAAGGCGAGGGGGATTTCGAAGCGCTTTTTCCTCCGGACGCGTTCCTCGAAACAGCGGCCGGTGGAGGATGGCCATCGACATCTGCCCCTTGGGGTCGGGAACGGCGACCGGGAAGATGCTGGCGTCCTTGTTGTCAACGCCTTCAAATTCAATGCCCTCATAGGGCTGGAAGGTCGCCAACCCCAGGCGTCGCCATCGGAACAGGTCCTCCGAAATCGCCATGGCGATCCGCGGGCCATCGCGGGAAAGCGCGGTATAGGTCATCACATAACGTCGCAGCGGCTCGACAAATGTGATGCGCGGATCCTCGCAGCCGCCGCCGCCGCCCTGCCGCAGCTCGTAATCCGCTTCGGGCTCCAGCGCGATGCCGAGTCGCGTCAGTCCAACCGGATCGCCGGCCGCGTTGAAGTGCACGCGCGCTACGCCGATGCGCGAGTAGTTGCCTTTCGCGACAAGCCGCGGGAAGAGGTAAAGCGCGCCATCGGGACCACGCACGGCCGCCGGGTTCAGGACGCCTTCGGCCTCGAGCGGATTGCCCCGCTCAGGTTCCATAATCAGCCCGAGACGATGCAATTGAAAGCCGCTCATCCCACGTCCTCGACAAGACGCGCGGGCTGACCGAGATTCAAACAACCGATAATTGCTTCAATTACCCGCTTGGTCTCGTCTGGGTCCCTTATCCTGATCGAATAGACGCCTGCTTCTTTGGCGGGATAGTCATTGCCGCCCGGAAACAGCGCATCGCCGACAAAAATCATCTGATCGATCTCAACGTCAAGGATATCCCGGAGTTTTCTGATGCCGTAGGCCTTGTCGATCCCCTGCTTGGTGACATCGACGGATGTCGTTCCTCCGAGGCGCACGGAAAACTCAGGGATCAAATCATCAAGGACGGCCTTCATCCGCTTCCGCCTGGAAAAATCCGGATCCCACTTCCTTTTTTCTTCCAGGGGCGCCTGCTGACCCAGCGCGGAAAAGGTGATCTGACTGCCTCGATCTTCAATCGTCTCGCCCCAAACGGTTTCGACCTTGAAGTCCGAAATCCTGATCGCGGTGAGGAGTGACTTCGTGATTTTCTCTTTTTCTGTCGCGGTGAAGTCCTCCGAATAAATCTTCTCCCACGCCGCTATGTATTTATAGAACTTCGTTCCGCAGGTCGGAAGGAGAGACAAGTTATCGAGTTTTGCGTCACGCGGGAGATTGGAAAGCAATTGTTTTTCAAATTGCGGCCAGTCGCCTCC
Source organism: Parvularculaceae bacterium (assembly GCA_041739835.1). Taxonomy (GTDB): domain Bacteria; phylum Pseudomonadota; class Alphaproteobacteria; order Caulobacterales; family Parvularculaceae; genus Amphiplicatus. The sequence goes on from JBGSNB010000596.1 coordinate 7,160, forward strand.
GGAAATCACCGCCACCTTGACGATGTCGAGGAGGTTACGCAGGAGCGCGGACATTTCATCATCAAGCGACGCTTTACTCTCGGCGATAGTCCCGTCGAGGTCGAACACGATCAGTTTTTCCGTGACTTCGCCGTCGTCCTCCAACCTTTGCGGAAAACGCCGGGCGGAAGCGTTCGCATCTGTTTTTGTTTTCATCCATCAACTCACTCTATGCGCGCGGACGTCGAGGACGCGGATAACCGACCTTGCGATCATGAGTTCTTCGTCCGTGCCGATGACACGCACGCCGACCTTGCTGCCGTCGGTCGAAACCAGCGACGCATTCCTCGCGTTACGGACTTCGTCCAATTCAATGCCGAGGAAGCCGAGTTGATCGCAGATGCGCGAGCGGACGACCGGTGCGTTTTCGCCGATGCCGCCCGCGAAGACGAGCGTATCCAATCCGCCGAGCGCGGCCGCGAAAGAGCCGATCCATTTCTTGACCTGATAGCAGAAGAGCGCCACGGCCTCGGCCGCGCGAACGTCAGCGGACTCTTGTTCCAGAAGATCGCGCAGATCGGAGCTGATCTCGGAAACGCCCAGCAGGCCGGACGCATGGCTCGCCATATCCTGAAATTGCGCGGCGCTCATATCCTCTGTACGCCACAGAAAGGCGACCAGTCCCGGATCGATATCCCCGGAGCGACGGCTCATCATCAGTCCGCCAACTGGCGTAAATCCCATGCTGGTATCGACGCTCTTGCCATCCAGTACAGCGGCGAGACTAGCGCCGTTGCCGAGATGAGCCAGAATTACGCGACCTTTGGTCGCCGCCGGGTCGCCAAGGCGATCGAGCTCCTCCATGAGGAATTGATAAGACAATCCGTGAAAGCCATAGCGTCGAACGCCCATCGCCTCGTAACGGCGCGGAATCGGCAGCAGGCTGGCGACCCGCGGCATGGCGCGGTGAAACGCAGTGTCAAAGCACGCCACCTGAGGCAACGCATTATGGCGTTGGCGGAATGCCTCCATCAGGGCGATCTCAAGCGGAAGATGCTCAGGGTCGTATGGGGTGATGCGGCGCAATTCGTCGAGCAGCTCTGGCGTGACCTCTTCCGGCTCGGTGCGTGCCATGCCGTGCACCACCCGGTGCCCCACGGCTTTAACCGAAGCGACCATTTCCTCCGCTGCGAACCAGTCCATGAGAAAAGAAACTGCCGAGCGGTGATCAGCGCCGTGAATGGCGCGACTGCTCTGCAATTTCCCGGCAGAATTACTGACGCTGAAATTTGCCCACGGTAAACCGATGCGGTCAACTTTGGCCTTGAGCAGCGGCTTCAGCGGTTCGGATACATCATAAATCGCGAACCGGATGCTCGACGAGCCGCCGTTTATCGCCAAGATCAAGCGCGGCTCGCGATTATTAATTTCCGTTTTTGCGTGCGCGGCCAACTTGACGTCAACCTCTTGCGGTTCATTTTCAACATCAAATTCTGCGCGGTAGGAATGCCGTCGAGCAGTCTATTTTCTAAGAGCCCAAACGAAAAAGGAGTTGAGTGATTTCAGCGACTTATGATTCACCGTGGTTTGCGAAGACAACGGAGGACCAGATGGTATGGACTGAAATCACTCGGCGGCAGCATGACCGACGTTCGCTGCGTTACGCAA
>JBGSNB010000598.1:0-1953 GCA_041739835.1 Parvularculaceae bacterium
CCGATGACAACTCGACTTCGATCAGCCGCAGCAGGTTCAATATGTCCTCGTCCGAAAACCGTTTCCTCGCCATCCCAGTTCCCCAACCGCTTCGTAGAAAAATCCCAGATAAGCGGCCCAGTTATACGGGGGCAAGACAACGGGGCAAGCGTCGCCTCAAGGCGCGCAATTTCGGCCGCTTCGGCCTCGGCGGCGTCGATATCGCCGACTTTGGCGGCGCCTAGCCCGCGCGCGAAATGAATGATCGACATCGCCCACGGAAACTCCGCCCACGGAAAGCCTGCCGGCGCCGCCTTGAGCTCCGCCGCTTCGCTCCATGCCCCGCGTTCGACTGCGAAGCGTGCGGGCGACGACGCATAGGTGAAGGCCGCCTTGAAATTGTTCTCGTTTGGCTTTTCGATCGCGGCCAACTCTTCGAGAACGATTGCCGCCGCCGCATCGCGTCCGGTTTGCAGCAGCGCGTATGTCAAATAGTCAATGCTGTGCAGCCCTTCATCGTAATGGCCGTCGAGATGCGCGCGGTGCGTATAATCCGCGGCCGACCGCGTCGAATCCCGGTTTGATCTGATGGCGGGTTCCCACATTCCGAGGCGTGTGAATATGTGCGAGGGCATGTGCTGGGCATGAGCGGAGTCAGGCGCGGCGTCGGCGTAGCGAAGTGCGGCCGGCAGCGCGAGGTAGGCGAGCGAAGGATAATCATACGCATGGATTGTATAATGAAGGACGGCGGGATGGTCGGGCGCGCCGGCGCCCGCATGGCTCAAGACGGCGCCGGCGCGAAATTGCCTGGCGTAGGTCGCATCATGCGGGTCGGCGCTTGCAAGCAGCGCCAGCGCATAAAAGAGCGCGGCCTCGCGGTCCCCCGGATCGGCAAGATGTAAGGAGCGCATCTTCGCCTCGTAAGCGCCGACGCGATCGCGATGGGTTGCGGGATCTGCGGATGAAAAGAAAGACCTCAGCGCCTCGACATAGGCGCGGCTGTCGCCGTCGCGCGCAAGCGCGAGCGCGTCGTCGAGCAGACGTGCGCCTTCCTCAAGGTCCGCTCTTGCCGGCGGCGCCCAGAGCGGATGCCACAGCGTCATGGCGAGACCCCATTTCGCCATGGCGCAGTCCGGGCCCAGCCGTTCCGACTCCGCAAATTTTCGCCGCGCTTCGACATATTCGAACGAATGAAGGAGCGTTTGTCCCGCGTCGAAAGACTTTTGCGCAGGGCTCGCGCAGCCCGTCGCGATATGCGGCGAGGGACCTTTGGCGTCCGCAGTCGCAAAAAGCGCGAAAAGACCATAGGCTGCGGCCTCTATCGTCCGGCTGATCGGGCTGGCCTGCCGCATGCGTCGCCTCCGCGTCCTGCTGGCGGCACGATACGCCCGCCGTGACGCCCTGACGAGCCCGTCATCAGGCGAAATAGCCGACCGTCGCTCCGACAAGAAGGTAGACCCGCCCGAGCGGCGAGGAGAGATATTCTTCCAGCTCCTCGTCCGCCGTGGTCGAGGTCGTGGCGTCCTCGAGCAGCCGCTCAAATCCCTGCAGGAAGTCGTGAATGCCGCGCTCGAACTGTTTGTCGCGCGACGACTCGCCTCGAATGCGCCGCTTCACGTCGGCTTCATTGAGACGCAGCAGGCGGTTGGCGAAGACGTTGCGGTCGCCGCGATCGAAACGCTCCAGCAGCGCCGGCGGCGGCTCGCCATAAAGCCGCGTTTCAAGATCGAGCGTGAACAATTGCAGATTGCCGATGATCTTCATCGCATCGGCGCCGTTGGCGCGCGCCGCATCCGCCGGCGCCTTGCTCCGGTCGGCGGCGTCGAGGTCCAGCGGCTCGGCGTCGTCCGTCGCGGACAGGATCTCGCGCCAGGAAACGCCATCCTTGCGTCGCCGGTCTTCCGGCGTTTCGGCGGCCCGCATCGCGCGCGGCTTGCCGATGTTCTCCGCGAGATCGTCGAGCTTGCCGGCGCC
>JBGSNB010000004.1:0-3718 GCA_041739835.1 Parvularculaceae bacterium
CGCCGCGCTGCAGCTGCGGCTTGCGCCGCGCTTCGATTGCGCTAAAGCGGCGCCCATGACCGACACTGGCGCTGACGCCGCGATTCCGCCGGGCTGGAAGATCCAGTCCTTCCCCGACACTTTCAGCGCCCACGCCGGGCCGTTCTGGTTTCGCGACTATGCCGAGAAGACGCCGGGCGTCGGCTTCCTCGCCGAGGCGCATCACGCCAATGCCGGCGGCATCGTGCATGGCGGCGCGCTGCTGACGCTCGCCGACATGTCGCTGTGGGACATCTGCCGGCGCGTCGTCGGGCCGTTCAAGGCGGTGACCTTGACGCTCAATTCGGAATTCATCGCGCCGGGGCCGATCGGCAAGTTCATTGTCGCGACCGGCGAGCCGTTGCGCATCGGCAAATCGCTTCTGTTCGCGCGCGGCGTCGTCGCCTGCGACGGCGAGACGCTGATGAGTTTTTCCGGGACGTTGAAAAGGTTCAGCTAGCCCTCGCGGGCGGGATCTTCTGCTTGCGGCGGACGGCGTCGATGCTGATCAGCGCAAGCGCCGTCCAGATGAGGCCGAAGCAGACCGCATGGGCGGGCGTGAAGGCCTCGCCGTAATAGAGGCCGAGCAGGAACTGTCCCGTCGGACCGATATATTGCAGAAAGCCGATCGTCGTCAGTGTCAGGCGCCGCGCCGCGAGCGCGAACAGCACCAGCGGAATGACCGTCGCGGGTCCCGCCATGAACAGCAGGACATCGAGCCGCGGGCTATGATGGCCGAGCATGAGCGCGCCGGTCGATTGCATCCACATCAGGAACACGAGCGCGAATGGCGACAGCAGCACTGTCTCGATGAAAAGGCCGGGCATCGCGCCGACCGGAGTCGTCTTGCGCACATAGCCATAAGCGGTGAATGACAACGCCAGAACGAATGACGGCCAGGGAAAGACGCCGCCGCCGAAGGTCAGCACGCTGACGCCGGCGCCGGCGAGGATGACCGCAGCGATCTGCGTCCGGCTCAGCTTTTCCTTCAGCACGACAACGCCGGTCGCGATGAAGATCAGCGGATTGATGTAATAGCCAAGGCTCGCCTGCAGCACGCGCTCATTGGCGACCGCCCACACATAGACTAGCCAGTTGCCGGAGATCAGCACCGCCGCCAGCGCGAGCAACGCGACGACGCGCCAGGATTTCACCGCCGCCAGCGTCTCGCGCCACTGTCCGCGCAGGCTGAGGACGAAGGCGCCGAACGGGACCGACCATAAGATGCGGTGCGCGACAATCTCGGCCGGGTCGGTCGGCGCCAGCTGCTTCAGGTACAACGGAAACAGGCCCCACAGCGCATAAGCCGCCAAGCCGCAGGCAAGGCCAAGCCGCAATTCAGACGCTGCGCCCGTCGCCGGCGCCGCCGCGCCGCTCACTTCTTGACGCCTTCCGCCGAAATCCCTTCGCTGCGGACGCGGTCGACGACGCGCTTCAGCGCCGCTTCCTTGCCCCGGGCGCGATAATGCGCGGTGATGATGACGCGGTCATCCTTCGTCGTCCCGACGATTTTCTCATAACCGAATTTCTCGTCGATCAAGGGCTTTGGCGCCTTGTAGAATTTCGGGTTCTCGTTGAGCTTCTTGATCTCCTGTTCAAGAATGCCGCGCAGCACGAATTCGAGCGGCAGGAACTTCGACACGCCGCTGCGATTGTCGATCGCGAATTCGCCGAGGGTCGCCTGCAGCTTGCCGTCGACACCCGCCGGGACCAGCGTCACGTCGACCCTGCCGGTTTCGAGCGCGATGCGCGAGGGATCGCCCTTGCCGTTCCAGCCGCAATTCCAGACCTCATATTCGATATCGAGCGCGAAGCGGATCGCGCCTTCCGGAAACCCGATATAGGGCTTGCCCGCCGCCCAGCGCTGGCCGCAGCGTTCCTGATGCGTCGCCACCCATTTCTCAAGATCGCGCTCGACATCGGCGATGAAGGCGGTGACGTCGGTTTCAAGGACGAGCCTCAGATCGCCCTTTCTCGCCGCCGCCTTGTCCGTATAAAGAACGATGTCGGCGGTGACGGGCCGCCCGCCCATATTGACGCGCGTCGGCGCATCGTAAATCGCCGCATAGCCCTTGGGCGCCGCAGCCTCGGCGGTCGGAGCGAAGAAGGCGAAGGCGGCCGCGATGGCGGAAAGACGCATGGAATTCTCCGGCGGCGCGCGCTCAAGCGGCCTTCTTGATAAGGCCCCGATTGATCAGGGTTTCCGCGATCTGCACCGCGTTCAGCGCCGCGCCCTTCCGGAGGTTGTCGGAGACGACCCAGAAGGAAAGCCCGCTGTCGACCGTCGGGTCGACGCGGATGCGGCTGACAAAGGTCGCAAATTCGCCGACGCATTCGACCGGCGTCACATAGCCGCCGTCCTCGCGTTTGTCGAAAACGAGAATGCCGGGCGCCGCGCGCAGGATCTCGCGCGCTTCGTCATCGGAAATCGGCCGCTCAAACTCGACATTGACGGCCTCGGAATGGCCGACAAATACCGGCACGCGGACGCAGGTCGCGGTCAGCTTGATTTTCGGGTCGAGAATCTTTTTCGTCTCGACCACCATCTTCCATTCCTCTTTCGTGTAGCCGTCCTCCATGAAGACGTCGATATGCGGAATGACGTTGAAGGCGATCTGCTTGGTGAAGATGTCCGGCGTCGCCGAATCATTCACATAAATGCCCTTGGTCTGCTGGAAGAGTTCGTCCATCGCGGCCTTACCCTTGCCGGAGGTCGACTGATAGGTGGCGACGACGACGCGCTTGATCGTCGCAGCGTCATGCAGCGGCTTTAGCGCGACGACGAGCTGCGCGGTCGAGCAATTCGGATTGGCGATGATGTTCATCTTCGCAAATCCGCGCACCGCCTCGGGGTTCACCTCCGGCACCACCAGCGGCACGTCCGGATGCATGCGGAAATGCGAGGAATTGTCGATGACGACGGCGCCCGCGCGCGCCGCCTTCGGCGCCCATTCCTTCGAGACGGCGCCGCCGGCGGCGAACAGCGCGATATCGACCTGCGCAAAGTCGAACGTCTCGAGATCGCGGCATTTCAGCGTGCGGTCGCCGAACGAAACCTCGCGACCGATCGACTGGCGCGAGGCGATCGCAAACGCCTCGCGGACCGGGAACTGGCGCTCGTCCAGAATGGCCAGCATTTCCTGGCCGACATTGCCGGTGGCGCCGACGACGGCGACGTTGAATTCCATGGTCAATCTTTCAACAGCGACGGCCGCGAGTGACGCGCAAACGGCGGCGCTGTCAAGCGGCGGCAAGAGCAGGAATTCTCACTCTTCCCTCAATTTCGGGCGCGCCGCCACGTCAGCCGCGGCATCGTCGATCCGCTCGACCGTAAGGCCGCGAGCCGCGAGCAGGGCGGGGATCGCGCCCTCGCCGACAAGATAGCCGGCGTTAAGCGCGATGAAAGAGGTCTGCGACAGGCGGAGCGCGCCGGCGACATCTTCAGCGAGATCGGTGGCGCGCGCCGCGACGAGGCGCTCGTAAACGGTGGGCGCCGCCTCGCGCATGGCGGCATTGAGATAGGCGTCGGTCGCGGCGAGATCGCCGATGCGCCACGCCTCGAAAGCAGCGCCGACGCCTTCCCGCTGCCGCGCCCAGTCGTCGATGAGATGGACGAGGAGCGCGATCTGTGTCGCCTCCGGCATGCCGGTCAGCACGCCGAGCGTCTCCTCGATGGTCGACAGGTAACGAATGTCGCGGC
>JBGSNB010000007.1:0-4462 GCA_041739835.1 Parvularculaceae bacterium
TCCGGGGCGGGCGGTCGTGCGCGATCCCGGCACGATCGATGTCGCGGGCGCGGCCGGCGTTTCACCGGTCAGGATCGTCAGCGCGATCGAGAATATCCGCGTCGAGCCCGAACAGCGCGCGCGCATCGTCATCGATCAGAAATCCGGCACGGTCGTGCTCGGCGCCGATGTGCGGATTTCGCGCTTTGCGGTGACGCAGGGAAACCTGACGATCAGCGTGCGCGAAAGCCCCTATGTCTCGCAGCCAAATCCGTTCTCGCGCGACGGCGAGACGATCATCGTGCCGAATGCCGATGTCACGGTGGATACGGGGGCCGAAGCGCGCATCGCCGTCGTCGATGAAAATGTCGCGCTTGCCGACCTGATCGAAGGGCTCAACGCGCTCGGCGTCGGTCCGCGGGAATTGATCGACATCCTCACCGCGATCAAGGCTGCGGGCGCGCTCCATGCGGATATCGTGCTGCTTTAGGGGAGATGCGCTCAATGCCCTGCCGCGCTTCGCCAGGCTCTTCATCCTTGTCTGTGGTTGTCGGCGAATTGGCGATTGCGAATGCGGACGGCGAGCCAGTTCATCCTGTCGGGTCGAGACCCCGTTTCTCAGCGCAGGCGGCCGCCCGCGTTCGCGGTTCAAACCCGGACTATTGCTCGGGCGCCGCTCTGGTTGAGCAAACCCCGCACGACAAGGCAGGGCTTCGTGAGCACGCAAGATTCCGTGAACGGCGTCGATATCTCAAAAATCTCTCTCGATGCGTCCGACCTCTGCCGAGGTCGAACGCATCGCCGAGGAGCGATATGAAGCATCGCGTCATGAAGAATGCGGCGTTTGCGGAAGTCTTTCAACAGCCCGCTAGAAGTTGATCGACGCCGATACGCCCCAGATGCGCGGTTCGTTGACGAAGCCGGTCAAATTGTTGAAGTCGATCCCGCCCTTGACGTTCTCGGCGTCGAGAATGTTACGGGCGAAGAGCGCGACATCGACCTTGCCTTCATTGAAGAGATAGCCGAGGCGCGCGCCGCCCTCGACATTGCCGCTGGAGAAGAACTCGGCCGACTCATAGAGGAAGAGGTTGGTTTTGCCCTGTCCCGCCCAGTCGGTGAAGAGATACATCTCGTTGCCGTTGCCGCCGACCGGCTTCGAAACGCGCGCGGTGACGTTCCAAGTCCATTTCGGCGCCTGCGGGAACGGATTGCCCTGAATTTGCGCGAGCTCGTCGAAGCCGTCTCCGTCAGCGGCAAAGGGGTTCGGCGTCTGGGTGAATGGATCAAGTATTGTGCAGGGCGCACCGCACGCGACGACCGTGAGCGGAGACGTTATTTCGGTGTCATTATAGCTGACGCCGCCAGTCAGCAAAAAGTTCTCGCTGACGAGCCATTCCATGTCGGCTTCAAATCCCCAGGCTTCGCCGTCCGCGTTGACAAGCCGATTGAAATTGCCGCCGCCGCCGATCGCCGAAAACTGGAGATCATTCGCTTCATAATAGAAGGCTGTTGCATTGAATCGTACGCGATTGCCGAACAGCTCGGACTTTATGCCCGCCTCATAGGACTGAATTGTCTCGGATATTGCCGTTGACGGTTGTCCGTTGAAGGCGACATCCCGAGCCTGAATGCTAGGCGCCCTGAAGCCGCGGGCGACGCGGGCGTAAAGATTAACGCCATCAGTCGCCGCGAACGACAGCGCGGCGTCCCAGCTGATCTTTTCATCAGAGACCGAAACGGGCGCAATCGGATTATTTACTGCGACCGGCGTAAAATCCTTGTCGTCTTCAGTGTAACGAACGCCGCCGGTGAACGTGACGCGGTCAGAAAGATCGAGACTGCCCTGAGCAAACACCGCCCAACTCTGGTTGTCATGACGGACTGTCGAAGCCGGACCAAAGAGAAATACGTTGAACGGATCGGTCGTGACGGTGAGATCGCTGTCGAAATAGAAGAAACCGCCCTGCCAGTTGAACGCCCCGGCATTGTCGCTGGCGAGGCGGACTTCCTGCGTGAACTGGTTCAGATCGTCGACCGAGTCGAGCGTGTCGGACGGGAACGGAATGGGGCCGGGGAAAGATCCGTCCGGCAGGAACAGCGCGCCCGAGCCGCCGTCGATGTCGCCGCGCCCGGAGCCGTTCGCCGTCTCATAGGCGGTGATCGACGTCAGCACCGCGCCGCCGAAATCGAGCGCGAGTTTCGCGGACCCGCCATAATTGCTGTAATGCTGGCGGTTGCCGGCGCCGCCGTCATAGAAGACCACGCCGCGGTCGAAATTGCCGTTGAGATCGTTGGACCCCGGCGAAAAGATGTTGGCGCGGAAGAGTTCCGACGTTGCGTCAAGATCGCGGGCATGAACATTGAGGAGCGCCGAGAACACCTCGCCCGGCGTCCATTGAAGCTGGATGCGACCGGCGACGTCTTCAAAATCGCCATAAACGTCCTCGCGGGCATCATTTCCGTTCTGGATGACGCCGCCATTGTCGATCCATTTATTGCGGCTCTGGTACAGCATCGCAACGCGGTAGGCGAGATCGTCTGTCAAGGGACCGCTGAGCGCGCCCTCGACCTTCGCCGTGCCGAGCCGCCCATAGGCGCCGGAGAGGTAGCCTTCGAACTCGTCGGTCGGCTTCGCGGTGTCGAATTTGACGATGCCGGCCGGCGTGTTGCGGCCAAACAGCGTTCCTTGCGGTCCGCGCAGCACTTCGACCGCGGCGATGTCGAAGAGCGGGAAGGATTTCAGCGTCACGTTCTCCATGACGACTTCGTCCATGATGATCGACACCGGCTGCGAGGCGGCGAGATCGAAATCGGTGTTGCCGAGGCCGCGGATGTAAAAGCGCGGCGCGATCCGCCCATTGGACGATTCGGCGTAAAGACCCGGCACGCGGGTCGCCAGCGCGCGGATATCCTCGGCGCCCTGAAGGATCGCATCGAGGCGATCTTCCGGCACGGTCGTCACCGAAATCGGCACTTCCTGCTGGTCTTCTTCCCGCCGCTGCGCGGTGACGGTGACGGTGTCGAGACCTTCGCGCGCCGACGCCGTGTCCTGCGCTATCGCCGGCGATGCGCCGATGATCGCGAGCGCGGAGGCGCCCGAGAGGGCCGCGGCCATGCCGCACGAATACCGGGTAAGCCTTTTCGATTGAGCCATTCTTGGTGTTCCCTTGAAAATTTCTCACGCCAACGCGGACGCACCCCAAGGCCGCCCGCCGGTCGGCGCGCAGACTAATCGGCTTTGCGCGGACCGAAAGCGCAATTGCTGCGGATTATGACGTTTCCGTTGAAATGTGGCGCCGGCGCATCGCGTTTTCAGGCGCGAAGGCGAAGATCATGCAGGAACCGGTAGTCGGCGGCGGCTTCGTCAGCGAGTTCCTCCAACTGGCGGGACAGGTTCAGCTTTTTCTCCACAGGCGGCTTGAATCCCGTGGAAGTTCTCACCGCGTCATACCAATGCGCGGCCCACGGACCCTCTTCCAGGCGCGGTCCGGGCGCCCAGGCCAGCATCGCCGGATCGAAGCGCAGGCCAAGCTCGCCGCAAAGGCCGCGCAGCATTTTTTCTGGCGCGCTCAGGACGTCGTCGGCGTCGACGACCGGAGGGCCTGTTCCGCGCGCCGACAGGAATTCGAAAATCCGCCGCGCAATCGCAAAGCTGCGAATGATCGGCGCCGCGTCGTCAAATTTGTCGGCGAAGGACGCAATCATCGCGCGCGGCTCGCGGATCAGCAGGAAATTGCGTTGCGCCAGCAGGAAAGCAAGATCGGCGTCATCGGACAGGTGATAGGCGATGTTCTTCAGGAACAGCACCGGCTTCGCGCGCGCGCGCGCGATCCAGTCGATGACCTCGCCGAATTCCGACGGATAGGCGTCCAGCGTTTCCTTCCGGTACGGATGATCGGCGCCGCTGCGCACGAGATAATGGCCATAGAACGGCTCGTCGATGACATCAGCGTCGGCGCGATTGCCGAAGGAGCGCATCATCGTCGTCGAAATGTTGCGCGGGCCCGACCACATCGAGATGATCGTCGTCACTTCGCTCGGCCCTTGGCGCTGTCGCCGATTTCAAGTCCGGCGACCAGCAATTTCGACCACGCATCCTCGGGCGTCGAAGCATATTGAAAGAGCGACAGATCCTCCGGGCTGATCATGCCGTGTTCGACGAGATGGCCTAAATTGACCGCCTTCTTCCAATACGTTTCGTCAAAAAGGACGACTGGAATTTTCTCGCCCTTGCCGGTCTGGATCAGCGTCAGCAATTCGAACAGCTCGTCAAAAGTGCCGAAACCGCCGGGAAAGATCACCAGCGCCTTGGCGCGCATCGCGAAATGCATCTTGCGCATGGCGAAATAATGGAACTGGAAGGTCAGGTCGGGCGTCGAATAGGGGTTGGGTTCCTGCTCGAAAGGCAGGCGGATATTGAACCCGATCGACGGCGCGCCGGCGTCATGGGCGCCGCGGTTCGCCGCCTCCATGGCGCCGCCGC
>JBGSNB010000008.1:0-25634 GCA_041739835.1 Parvularculaceae bacterium
TTTCCGGCGCTTGCCGGCCGCACGGCTGAGGCCGCGGCGACCGATCCCGGGCGCGATTATCTGGTGATGACCGTCGTCGCCGGCGTGATAGGAGAGATTGAAATCGACGGCCGGAAAATTCGCGGCGTCATGCCGGCGCAAGCGGGGTTGACCGACGGAGACGTCGCCGCTGTGCTCAATCACACGCTGACATTGCCGTCACCTGCCGCGGGGGCGAAAAATCCGGCGAGGCCGTTCACAGCCGAGGAGGTCGCCGCCATCAAGGCGCGTTTCGTAAAGGCGACGCCGAGCTCCATCCACGCGATCAGGGCCGGCGCATTTGCGCCGGCGGCGAAGGCGAAATGAAAAGCTTCCTCGCGCTCCTCGTTATGGCTACCGCAGCGTCCGCCGGGTCGCCTGGCGTTGAAAGCGAGCCCCGCGCGAAAATGAACTGGCTTCTCAGCTGTCAGGGATGTCACCAGCAGGATGCGAAGGGAAGCGTCGGCGGGGCGCCGAGCATGGTCGGGGATGTCGCGCGGTTTTTGTCGGTCGAGGGCGGGCGCGAATACCTGACCCGCGTGCCCGGCGTCGCCAACGCCGGCATGCCCGACGATCAGTTGGCGGAGCTCTTGAATTGGACGCTCGCGACCTTCGACAGCGAACATTTGCCGGCGGATTTTGCGCCGTTCACGCCGGAAGAGATTTCCGCAGGACGGGCGCGCCCGCTGGTGAGCGAGGCGCCGGTTATTCGTGAAGCGCTGCGCAAGAAGTTTCCGGCGAAGAATGCGCATGTCGGCGAACGTGAATGAGTAAGGGCGGATTTAAACGGGAGGGACCCATGGCGACGAGAAAACTGCAAGAGCTAAATTGGAGAAAGGCTGCATTGTTTGGCGCGACGGCGGCGGTCGGCCTGACCGCCGGCGGCACCGCCTTCGCACAGGGCGTATTCGACGATGAAGTCGTCGTCACCGCGCAGAAGCGCGAGGAAAGCGCGCAGGATGTCGGGATTTCGATCACAACCCTGTCGGGCGAGCAGATGCAATCGCTCGGCTACACCAACGCGCAAGAAGTGACGGCGCTCGCGGCGGGCGTTGCGACCCTGCAGCCGAACGGCGAGGCGAACTACGCGGTCGGCATCAGAGGCGTCGCCAATAACGACTTCACCTCGAACGTAGAAAGCCCCGTCGCGATCTATGTCGACGAGACTTACATTTCACAGATGTCCGGCGCGGGATTTCTGCTTTTCGACGTCGATCGCGTCGAAATTCTGCGCGGTCCGCAAGGAACTCTGTTCGGCCGCAACGCCACCGGCGGCCTTGTTCACTACCTGACCGTCAGGCCGAATACGGACGAATTCAGCGGCTATGGCAGTTTCTCTTATGGCAGCTTCGACCGCTGGAAGGCGCAAGGCGCCGTCAATATTCCGCTGGGCGATATGCTATCGGCGCGGGTGTCGCTGGCGACGCATCAAGGCGACGGTTACGCAACAAACCGGCTTAATCCCGGTCGAGACCTCAACAACGCGAATGAAACGGCCGGCCGGATCCAGGTCCGCTTCCAGCCGAATGACGATTTCGACCTGTTGTTGAATGCGCGCTTTGGCGATCAGAACATCCGCACCGGCTTTTTCGAATACGCGTCGGCGGTTCTGCCGACCGGCGACTACACGCCTAGCGTTCCAAACCCCGACCTCGGCAATTATGTCGACCTCGACAGCGACATTTATGCCGGCGATTACGATTTCACCGGACACAATGAAACGGAAACCTGGGGCGCGAGCGGCCGGTTCGACTGGAATATCGGGCTCGGCACGCTGACCAGCATCACGGATTTCCAGTCAACGAAGCGCGATTATATCGAGGACAGCGACGCGTCTCCCGCAAACTGGCTTAACTTTTTCCTGACGACGGACGCTGACCAGTTCTCGCAGGAAATTCGGCTTGCGGGCGATGTTGAGAAATTCAAATGGCTGCTCGGGTTCTACTATCTCGATATCGAGATCAATGATTCGAACGGCGCCAAGGCGACCGGGCTCTTCGAGGCGTTGTTCGGGCCCGTCGATGTCGCCGGCTTTAACGGCGTTAGGAATCCTTATTCGCTCGATACGAAGTCATGGTCGCTGTTCGGCCAGTTCGAATATGCGCTGACGGACCAGCTGACCTTTATCGGCGGCATGAGATATATCGACGAGACCAAGGACTACCAGTACAACGACTTCATCGCAGTCTTCCCTGAAGATATCGGCAGCGGACTCGATCCGCGCATTGTCGATGTGGCCGATGCGGTGACGCCGTTTACCGGTGCGCGCGACGATACGAATTTCGCGGCGCGCGTGCAGGTCAATTTCCAGCCGTCGGACGGGGTGCTCGCTTACGCAAGCTGGAACCGGGGCGTGAAGAGCGGCGGCTTCAATGCGCCGCTGCTGCCGTCGGCCGTTTTCGTGACGCCGGAATTCATGACCTATGATCCGGAGCGGCTCGACGCCTATGAGGCTGGCGTGAAGCTCGATCTTGGATCGGCTCGCCTCAACGCTTCGGGATATTATTATGACTACAGCAACTGCCAGGCGTTCTCGATCCTTGGCCTCGATACTTTCACCCTGAACGCCGACTGCAAGAACAAGGGATTCGAAGTAGAATTGCAGGGATCCGCAGCGAAGGGCCTTGACTATCATTTCGGCGTCGGCTTCACCGATGCGGAGGTCACGAATATTCCCGGCGTGACGATTGACGCCGAGGTCATTGTCGATCCGATGCTGCCGCCCGTCACGGTGTCCGCGATCGTCCCGGGCGGAGCGCAGCGACCGGTGCAGACGCCCAAATGGAATCTCAACGGACTTGTCCGTTATGAGTTTCCTGTGACCGGCGTCGGCAATATCGCGCTTCAGATGGACGGGACTTATCGCTCGGAACATTTCTTCGCGCTGACTAATTTCAACGCGTCGCGCGAAGACGGCTATTTCGTCGGTAACGCCTCGGTCACCTGGATTGCGCCGAGCGAGCAGTGGAGCGTTCGCGGCTTCGTGCAGAACTTCACCGGATCGGAATATCTTGTGCAGACATTCGACTTGTCCGGCAGCCTTTCCAATGGCGGTCTCTTCGGTCTTGTCGAGCAGTATTACGGGCGCCCGCGGATGTACGGCGTCAATTTGAACGTATCGTTCTAGGCGACGGGACGCCGTCCTTTCGCGAATTGCGGGCGGCGTGCGGCGCCGCCCGCGCTTTGGTGACTATGAACAAAAGCGCTGAAAGCTATGTCTGCGGCGTTTCTGATGCGCCGCTGATCTATCAGACGATCGGCGAAGCGCTCGACCAGGCGGTCGAGCGCTTCGGCGACCGCCCGGCGCTGGTCGTGCGCCATCAGAATGTCCGCCTCACCTATGCTGAATTGCGGCGCGCCGTCGACGGCGTCGCAGCGGGGCTTCTGGCGCTCGGCCTTCGCCCCGGCGATCGCGTTGGCATCTGGTCGCCGAACAATGCGGAGTGGGTGATCGCGCAATTTGCGACCGCTCGGATCGGCGTCATCCTCGTCAACATCAATCCGGCCTACCGGACATCGGAACTCGACTATGTGCTGAACAAGGTCGAATGCCGCGCGCTCATTCTCGCGCGCGCGTTCAAGACCAGCGATTATGTCGGCATGGTGCGCGATCTCTGGCCGGCGAAGCTGCCGCATCTCGCCAACTGCATCGTGATCGGCGACGAGACGATCGACGGCATGCGCCGCTTCGCCGATCTTGGCCGCCTCGCCGGCGCGGAGGACGAGGCGTGCGTCACCGATATCGGAAAATCGCTGTCGCCGGACGATCCGATCAATATCCAGTTCACCAGCGGCACGACTGGATTTCCTAAGGGCGCGACGCTTACGCATCACAACATCCTCAACAACGGCCGTTTCGTCGCCGCGCGCCAGCGCTTCACCGAGGATGACCGGCTTTGCATCCCGGTGCCGCTCTATCATTGCTTCGGCATGGTGATGGGCGTCCTTGGCTGCGTGACGCATGGTGCGGCGATGGTGTTCGCGGACGAGGCCTTCGAGCCAGCGAGCGTTCTCGACGCGATAGAACAGGAGCGCTGCACGGCGCTTTATGGCGTGCCGACGATGTTTATCGCCGAGCTGGACCATCCAAGCTTCGCCGGCCGCGATCTTTCGAGCCTGCGGACCGGCGTGATGGCGGGGGCGCCATGCCCGGAGCCGGTGATGCGGCGCGTCATTTCCGACATGCATATGAGGGATGTCACGATCTGCTACGGCATGACCGAGACGAGCCCGGTCAGTTTCCAGTCAATGCCGGACGACGACATCGAAAAGCGCGTTTCGACCGTCGGTCGCATCCACCCCTATGTCGAGGTCAAGATCGTCGATGAATGTGGCGCGATCGTTTCGCGCGGCGTTCAGGGCGAGCTGCTGACGCGCGGCTATTCGGTGATGCGCGGCTATTGGGGCGATCCGGAACGCACTGGCGAGGCGATCGATGCGGCGGGGTGGATGCACACGGGCGATCTCGCGGTCATGGACGAGGACGGCTATTGCCGCATCACCGGTCGCGTCAAGGACATGATCATTCGCGGCGGCGAAAACGTCTATCCGCGCGAGATCGAGGAATTCCTTTACAGCCACCCGGCGGTGATGGATGTTCAGGTCTTCGGAGCGCCTGACGCGAGATTTGGCGAGGAAGTCTGCGCCTGGATCAGATTGCGGCCGGGCGCCTCGGCGAGCGAAGAGGATATTCGCGGCTTCTGCCGGGGCCGGATCGCGCATTACAAGATCCCGCGTTATGTCCGGTTCATCGATGAATATCCGATGACCGTAACCGGGAAGATTCAGAAATTCGTCATGCGCGAAGCGATGGCGAAGGAATTGACCGAAGCGGCCTCGAGCGCCGTCTGATCTAGTAACCCTTGAGGAGAAAAAACATGAGCGAATTTCCGATGCTGATCGGCGGCAGGCTGGTCGATGGCGACAACAGACTGAAGGTCATCAATCCGGCGACAGAAGAAGTTTTTGCGACTGTTGAGCGCGCCTCGCAGAAACAGGCGAGCGAGGCGATCGCCGCGGCGAAGGCGGCGTTTCCCGCCTGGGCGAAGACGCCGATCGAAAAACGCCAGGCGATCGTCATCAAGATCGCCGATGCAGTGCGCGACAACGCCGCCGAGCTTGCGCGCATTCTGACCGCCGAACAAGGAAAGCCGCTGCCTGAGGCGCAGGGCGAGGTCGCGTGGACCGAGGGGTATCTCCGCCATTACGCGACGCTCAGCCTCGAGACCAAAGTCGTTCAGGATGATGCGACGGCTCGCGTCGAAGTCCACAGGAAGCCCCTCGGCGTCGTCGTCGGCATCGTCGCGTGGAACTTCCCGCTGGTGCTCGCCGCGTGGAAGATCGGCCCCGCGCTTGTCGCCGGCAACACGATCGTTCTAAAGCCGGCGCCGACGACGCCGGCCGCGACGCTGAAGCTCGGGGCCCTCATCAAGGACATCGCCCCGGCGGGCGTCGTCAACATCATCGCTGACGACAATGACCTGGGGCCTTATCTGACGAGCCATCCAGATGTCGCCAAGGTTTCCTTCACCGGTTCGGTCGATACCGGCCGCAAGATCATGAAGAGCGGCGCCGACACATTGAAGCGCCTGACGCTGGAGCTTGGCGGCAATGACGTCGCGATCGTGCTTGACGATGTCAAAGTGAAAGACGTCGCGCCGAAGATCTTCGATGCGGCGATGTTGAATTGCGGCCAGGTCTGCATGGCGGCAAAGCGCATTTATGTTCAAGACGCGATCTACGACGAGATGGCGAGCGCGATGACGGCGATTGCGAAAGATGTCGTCGTCGATGACGGGACGAAACAGGGAACCCGCATCGGCCCCCTGCAGAACAAGGCGCAATTCGAAAAGGTCAAAGGCCTCATTGACAGTGCGAAGAAGGAAGGGGCGACCGTCGTCGGCGGCGAATCCGGCGGGCGCGCCGGCTATTTCATCAAACCGGCGATCGTCACCAACGTGAAAGAGGGCAATCGCATCGTTGACGAGGAGCAGTTTGGCCCGGTCATCCCCCTAATTCGTTTCACGAGCGACGATGAGATCGTCACGCGGGCGAATGCGTCGCCTTACGGTCTTGGCGGCTCGGTGTGGTCGTCCGACTTCAACCGCGCCAGGAAAATCGCGGAACAGATCGACGCAGGCACGGTCTGGATCAACCAGCACATCACCATCGGGCCGCATATCCCGATGGCGGGCTCGAAACAGTCCGGAATCGGCGTCGAGCAGGGTTTGGAAGGGCTCGCCGAGTTTACGCAGGTGCGGGTGCTGAATATGGCGAAAGGCTGACACGTCTGATGAACTACGGAGGAGTGGATGCGGATTTTAGCGAATGGATTTGCGGCGGCATTCGCGCTGGGGCTGGCGTCAGCCGCGAGCGCTGAATCATTCGAGGACATGTGCCTGCGCGTTTCGGAGGAATGGGGCACGCAAGGCGACGTCGCCGCTCAATGCTCTTGCCTGACCGATAAGGCCGGCGCCGATGGGTCTATCGACAAGGAGTTGCGGGACCTTGCCGACGCGTTCACGAATGACCAGGACGCCTATGATGCGGCGAGCGAAGGAACAAAGGCCGCTCTCGACGCTTGTTCCGTCAACAGCTGAGCAGCTCGATATCGGGAATGCGGGCATGACGATTGCGGACACTTACCTCGCAAACCGGCGCGCTTTCAGCTGGCGGCGTCCCCAGCACTTCAACTTCGTGCGCGATGTGATCGCTGAGCGCGCGTCGGCGAATGGCGACGCCATCGCGCTTTACTGGACTTCAGCCGGCGGCGGCGAGGAAATTGTCTCATTCGCCGGGTTGCTGGAACGCGCGCATCGTGCGGCCGCGTTTCTCACCTCCCTTGGCCTGCGGCGAGGCGACATCGCGCTTCTTGTTCTCTCGCGCGAACAGGCCTGGTGGGAGATCATTCTCGGCTGTCTGCAGCTTGGGGTGATCGTCTCCCCCGGCACGACGCAATTGATGAAGAAAGATTTCGCCTTTCGCCTTGCAGCGACCAAAGCGGCGGCGCTGATCACAAATTGCGCTTGCGCCGAGCGCGCCGATGACGCCATTCGCGACCTTGACTGGAAGGGTGTGCGCATCATTGTCGATCAGGATCGCGCCGGCTGGCGCAACTATGACGCTTTGACGACCCCGCCTTTTCGCGACTTCGCCGACACGCGCGCCGACGAAGAGGCGCTGCTCTATTTCACGTCCGGGACCACCGGCAACCCGAAGATGACCGTGCATAGCTGCGCCTACCCGCTCGGCCATGACACGACCGGGAGGTTCTGGCTGCGCGCCGGGGCCGGCGATCTTGTCTGGAATGTCTCCGACACCGGCTGGGCGAAGGGCGCCTGGTCGTCGCTGTTCGCGCCGTGGCTTTGCGGGGCCGGCATCTTCGCCCTTCATGCCGATGCGGTCGATCCGGTTCGCGTGCTCGATGCGCTGGAGAGGTTTCCCGTAACGGTTCTCTGCGCGCCGCCGACCGCCTATCGCATGCTGGTGAGGCAGCCGCTTGAAGGCCGCAAATTCGCCAGGCTGAGGCACTGCGTCAGCGCTGGCGAGCCGCTCAATCCGGAGGTTATCGACGTCTGGCGCGACAAGACTGGCCATCAGATCTGCGAAGGATATGGCCAGACGGAAACGACCCTCCTCTGCGGCGTTTTTGACGGAATGAAAGTAAGGCCGGGCTCAATGGGCCTTCCGGCCCCGGGCGTCGATCTCGACGTGATCGATGAGAACGGCGAGAGGCTTTCGCCGGGCATCGAGGGCGATGTCGCCGTTTCCCTTGATCCGGCGCCGCAAGGACTTTTCCTAGGCTACAAGGACGAACCCGAACGCACAATGGCGACGCGGCGCGGCCGCTGGTATCTGACGGGCGATCGCGCCATCCGCGATGAGGACGGGTATTTCTGGTTCGTCGGGCGCGGCGACGACGTCATCATCTCGGCCGGTTACCGGATCGGCCCGTTCGAAGTCGAAAGCGCCCTTATCGAGCATCCCGCCGTTGCCGAATCTGCGGTTGTCGCAAGCCCGGACGAGACGCGCGGAGAGATCGTCAAGGCGTTCATTGTCCTCGTGAAGGGCGTCGTCGGCACCGACGAACTAGCGCGAGAATTGCAGGACCATGTGAAGCGGGTGACGGCGCCGTATAAATATCCGAGAAAGATCGAGTTTGTCGAAGGCCTGCCGAAGACGATCAGCGGCAAGATCATCCGCAAGGAACTGCGGGATCGGGAATGGCGGGAGCCGGGCGCTCATGTCTGAGACCTACGCGCCGCTGCTTGATGCCGCCGAACGGCTGACGCGCGCGGATCTTGCGGCGCTTCAGCTTGAACGGCTGCAGACTTCGCTGTCGCACGCCTACGCGAACTCAAGGCATTATCGCGCCGCGTTCGACGCCGCGGGCGTCGAGCCGAGGGAAATCAGATCGCTCGGCGATCTCGCGAAATTCCCGTTCACCACCAAGGCGGATCTGCGCGCCAGCTATCCGTTCGGATTCTTCGCCGTCCCCCAGTCTGAGATCCTGCGCGTTCACGCGTCGTCTGGAACAACCGGGAAGCCGACGGTGGTCGGCTATACGAAGCGCGATATCGAAACCTGGTCGTCTGTCGTCGCGCGCTCGATCCGGGCGGCGGGCGGCCGGCCCGGCATGAAAGTGCATGTCGCCTACGGCTATGGGCTTTTCACCGGCGGCCTTGGCGCGCATTACGGCGCGGAGGCGCTTGGCTGCACGGTCATCCCGATGTCGGGCGGGCAAACCGAGAAACAGGTCCAACTTATCTGCGACTTCGAACCCGACATCATCATGGTGACGCCGAGCTACATGCTGGCGATCCTCGATGAGTTCCGCCGGCAGGGTCGCGATCCCCGCAATAGCTCGCTGAAGATCGGCATCTTCGGCGCCGAGCCCTGGACGGAGGCGATGCGCCGCGAGATCGAGGAGGCCTTCGCGATCGACGCCGTCGACATTTACGGCCTCTCGGAAGTGATGGGCCCCGGCGTCGCCAATGAATGCGTCGAGACCAAGGACGGCCTGACCATCTGGGAAGATCATTTCTACCCGGAGATTGTCGATCCCGAGACCGGCGCCGTCCTGCCCGACGGCGAGCTCGGCGAGCTTGTCTTCACCTCGCTTACCAAGGAAGCGATGCCGATCATCCGCTACCGGACGCGCGATCTGACGCGGCTGCTGCCGGGAAGCGCGCGCGTCATGCGCCGGATGGAGCGCATTTCCGGGCGCGCCGACGACATGCTGATCATTCGCGGCGTCAATGTCTTCCCGACGCAGATCGAAGAACAGATCCTGAAGGAGGCCGCGCTCTCGCCGCATTATCTGCTCGAAGTGTCTCGTCCGGGACGCATGGACGAATTGAAGGTCATCGTCGAGCGCCGCGAAGGCGCCGGCGACGCGGAGATCTCCGTCGCGTCAAGTGACCTCAAGCATCACATCAAGACGATGATCGGCATATCCGTCGCCATTGACGTTGTCCCCGCCGGCGGCGTCGAACGCTCCGGCGGCAAGGCGAAGCGGATCAGGGATTTGCGCCCCCGCTGACGCGACCAGCCAACCGTCATGCGTCGGCGGAATGGCTCTCTTTCGCCTTGCGCGGAAGCGGGCGCAGACCCGTAAACATCGGTCCGATGACAGCCCCGCCCGACTTTGCCTCGGTCATGATGGCGCCGACGATATGAAGTGCGGCGAGCGTCAATAGCACATACGCTCCCCATTCGTGGATCTTGCCGATCACGGCGGTCTTGAATTTCATCAGGAGGCGCCATCGCGCCGGATCGGCGCCGGCGGGGTCCATGGGCTGGAGCATCGCGGGGTCGACGCCCGGCGACGCCAGGTAATTTGCGAAAACTGCGCCAAATGGCGGGTGATAGAGATCGGTGGCCGCGCGAAATATCCCGGTCGCGGCCATCATGAACAGCACGGCAAATATGGTCGTCGTAACCACTCGGCTGAACAACAGGCGCGCAACCGACGCATCGGGACGACGCGCAATTATGCCGATAAAGTCGCGCCGGAACTGGCGGCGAACGCCGCGATTGGGCAGGACCGCTCGCCACCTTGAAGGCGGCGATCCGATAAAGCCCCAGAGGAGCCGAAGCGCAAGGCCGCCGACGACAACATATCCGACAATGGCATGCAGCGTTTTCAGCATGACCTCGGTCGGACGCGCCCCCATGTGAAGGATATGGCTGAACATGATCATGCCGCCCGTGAAGGCGAGGAGGATGACGGCGACGACGTTGATCCAGTGCAGGATGCGCGTTTGCGCGTCCCACAGCCTTGCGGCGTCACGACCGCCTTTATGGTTAACAGCCTGGCCGATGCTGTTGTTTTTGCTCATGCGCCCGAACAGCTGCTTGCTAGCGAAGCCGGCAAATGCGACTTCACCCTGATTGACCAAAATGCGGCGATCCTGTCGCCGAACCTGGCCGACTATTGTGGTTAACCGGCATGGAGACTGCAATGGTAGGCGATCGATTGTGAGACCCTCGACCCAATCATGGCCGCTTTGCTGAACCGATTGAAGAGTGTCCCGACGTCGCAGGCGCTCGCCGCGGTGCTCGTGGTCGCACTTGCCGCCCGGTTTGCGGGCCTTGGGTCAAGCCTCTGGTATGATGAAATCACCACGCTCCTCAAATTCGTGCGGCTTCCCGTCCGCGAACTGGTCGCCAATTTTTCCTCCCTTAACAACCATCCCTTCTATTCCTTGACCGCCAAGGCTTCGATTTCGCTGTTCGGCGAGTCGGCGCAGGCGCTCCGCCTGCCAGCGGTCCTTTTCGGCGTCGGCGCCATCGCGGCTTTCTGGCCGATCGCCAGACGTGTCGCTACGCCGTCGCTCGCGCTGCTGACGCTGTTGCTGCTCGCGCTTTCCTATCATCATGTCTGGTTTTCGCAGAATGCGCGCGGCTACACGATGCTATTATTCTGGACAACGATTTCCACGACCCTGTTTATTGTCGGCGCCCGGAAAAACAGCATGGCGATTTGGGCAGGTTATGGCGTCGTCTTCGCCGCCGCCATGTACACGCACCTTTCCGCGGCGTTCTCCTTTGCAGCGCACGGCGCCATTTACGCCGCCGTGTTGCTCCGCCGGGTTTACCGCCGCCAAAATGGGGGCGGTGTCCTGACAGGCTGGCCGCCCTTTGTCGGCATGGCGCTCGGCCTCGCATTGACGATACTAGTCTACGCGCCGATGCTGGGCGACATGACCGCGACCTTCGGCGGCGTCAGGCAGAGCGCGCCGACCGAGCCGCTCGCCCATTGGAAGGACCCGTCCTTTGTCATTGCAAATCTCATCGGCCAAATCGCCAGTCTCGGGCCGTTCATGGCGTTTGCATTGCCGCCGGCGGCGATACTGATTCTGTTCGGCGCCTACCGGATCGCCCGCACGGACGGACTGCTCGCGGCGATATATGTGTTGCAGATCCCGATTACGATTGCCGTGTTGCAGTTCGCCGACATGAGAATTTGGCCGCGATTTTTCTTTGTCGAGATCGCGTTCTTGTATCTGTCCCTGGTCGTCGGCTTGTTTGCTGCGATTGATCTCGTCTGCGACTATGGGAAGGGCCGATGGCGAATTGAAAAATCGCGACCGCTGTTGGCGGGGCTCGCCTCGGTCGCGATGATTGCCGGGTCGCTGTCATTGCTCGCCCGGAACTATGCTGCGCCGAAGCAGGACCTCGCCGGCGCGGTTGCCGCCGTCGAGAACCTCGCCGGCCCGCTCGATGTGAAGTCTGTTTATGGCGTCGCCGCAGAGCCGGTCATCGGCTATTATGCGCCGGAATGGACGCAACTGACGCCCGCAATGATCGAACTATCGCCGCGGACGGCGCGCATTTGGACGGTCGTCGCATTTCGCGATCAGGTCTCCTTATCTGATCCGGCCTTATGGGCGACGTTTGAGCGTGAATTCGATCTCGTCGTGCGCCTTCCCGGAACGCTTGGAGGCGGCGGCGTCTTTGTCTATCGGAGCAAGTCGCCGTGACGAAGCCGCGCATCCTGCAGATCTGCACCCGATTTCCCCCGGGCGGAATTCAGCGCCATGTGCTTGACGTGTCGCAGTGGCTGCGCGCGCGCGACTGGCATGTTGCGATCGCCGGCTCACCAGGCGCATGGCTCGATCAATCAAAGGACCCGTATTTCATTCCGCTCGGGCTAAGCGACGTGGCAGAGGAGGGGGGCGCGCTGCCGCGGCGCATGATCGCGGCGCATACGGCTGCAACGACGCTCAGGAGCCGCCTTAAACGCGAAAGGTTCGACCTCATCCACGCGCATGAATCAGCGCCGGCGCTGGTCGCGCGGCTCGCCTCGGTCGGGCTTCAGATTCCGGTCGCTTTGACATTTCACGGCGCCGAGCCCGAACGCATCCCGCAATTCGCGATGATCGCAAAGCGGTGCGCCGATCACATCCTGACGCCCAGCCGGAAGAGCGCCGGCGAACTCTCAAGAGCGGGGGGCATGTCGCGCGACGCGATCAGGGTGATCGGCCTCGGCGTCCATGCGCCAACGCCGATTGGTGCGGATGAAACCGCGATGTTGCGGCGCCGTCTGCTCAACGGCGGCGATACTCTCGTCGTCACGGTGGCGCGACTCGCCCATCAAAAAGCGATCGATCACCTCGTGGCGGTCGCGGCGAAATTGCGGCCGACACACCCCGGATTGAGATTTGTCGTCGTCGGCGACGGTCCGCAATTCGCTGAGGCGCAGGAATGGATTCGCAGCGCCGATCTGACTCAGGTTGTCACGCTCGCCGGTCGCAGCGATACGCCGCATCACTACCTTTCCGCTGCGGATATTTTCTTCCTTCCGTCGCGCTGGGAATCGCTGCCGATCACGATTGTCGAGGCGTTTCGCGCAGGCCTCCCGGTCATTGCGACTGATACCGGCGGGGTCAGTGAACTCGTCGATGATGCGGTCGGCGCAGTCGCGCCGGTCGGCGACATTGATGCGCTCGCCGCCGCCCTTTCGCGTCTTGTCGTCCGGCAGGATGTTCGAGCAGGTCTCGCCGATGCGGCCCGACATCGCGGCCAAGAGGCGCGCTTTGACCCAGACGCCGTCAACGAAATGATGGCTGCCGCCTATCTCGACATGATCGGATCGCCGAATTCTCGCAGGGCCGCCAATGCCTGAGCCCGCGCGATTCGCCGGCAAGCGCGTGCTCGTCACGGGCGCCGCCGGCTTCATCGGTTCGCGCATTTGCGCGGCGATTGCAGCGGAGGGAGCGTTGGTTCGCGCGCTGGTTCGCCGCAATACGCGCCGAGCGACGCTTGCCGGCTTCGAGACCGTGCGGGGCGACCTGCGCGATCGTCGAGCAGTCCTCGCCGCGGCAGCCGACTGTGACGCCATAGTCAATGCCGCCTATGATTTCGAGGCGCCGGAGCGAGATCTGATTGCGGGATTCGAATCGCTGCTGCAGGCTGCAGCCGTCGACGGCGCGCGGTTGTTTGTGCAAATCAGTTCCATTGCCGTCTATGACGACTGGCCGGTCGGCCAACTGACGGAGTTAAGTCCGACGGGCGCGGCGGGCTCGGCGTACAAGCGAATTAAAACCTCGATGGAGAAGCGACTTGCCGACAGCGGGCTTCCATACGCTATCCTGCAGCCGACGATCGTCTACGGCGCCGGCGGCTGGCAATGGACGGACCGGCCGATCGAACAGCTGAGAACCGGAACCGTGGTGCTTCCCGATGGTCCGCCTGGCCTTTGTCCGCTGGTTCATGTCGATGACGTCGCCGACGCGGTTGTCTGCGCGCTTGCACTGTCGGTTCAGCCTAATCGCCGTTATATAATCTCTGGGCCCGCGCCCGTGACATGGTACGACTTCTTCGCAGGCTATGCGCAGATGATCGGCGCGCCGCCGCCCGTGATCGAAGAAATCGAATCGACGCCGTTGGTTGTGCGGGCGGCGTCGCCGGCAATCACGCAGGGCCTTACCAGGCTCGCGAAGCGCATCGTCCCTGAGTCTGGACTGGCGCATCTGCGCAAAGCCATCGCCAAGGTGAGAAGCGGCGACGCCGGAATTTTCTATCGTCCCGCTGGCGCCACGCTTGAACTTTATCGAGCGCGCGGCGCCTGTTCGATCGATCGTGCGGCGGCTGAACTTGGTTACGCGCCAAGGCGCGACTTTGAGACGGGGCTGCGTTCTATCCGCGAAGCCTACGGCCTATAGCGGCGCATCGACAACGATGCGGTGCGCATTCGCCATCACCGTAAAAGTGATCGTCGTCGCCGGCACGGACGAAAATACCGAGGCGTCGATGACATGAACGCGTCGCAATCCGGCGACCCGTCCAAAGATGTCGCTCTCGTTCCCCTTCGGACGATCTCTCATCGGAAGACTTGCGCCGACATGAAAACTCGACCCAAGGGCGCCCAGTCTCAACTGCGACTTCAATGCGACCACTCCCGACGGGAAGATCGCCGACGAAATCGCATCCGCCGATCGGCGCAGCACGCGCGCGGCGTCGCGATTGGCGGAGACCTCATAGGAAAGCCTGGCGTCGCCGGGATCCCCGTCAAGTCTGACGCCGATCGCGCCGCCATGGTCGGAATGGACGAATATTTGTGCGACCAGCAGGCGACGGCTGAGAGCGCCGATCAGCGGTCCGAATGCGGTCGCAAGATGTCCGAATCGCAGCGCAAGGTCCGATCGGTAGAGATCATTGTAGGCATAGACTTGGGCGTGCACGGTCGTCGCGGAGAGACTCTGGTCTTCAATTTCCAGAAACGCTTGCGCAAAGGCGTTTCTGGGCGCCGTTTCAATATCCGCCGGGGGCGCCCATGCATGCAGCATGGGCATCAGGGCGTGCTGGCTGTCGCGCAGCGAAAGGCTCGTCAGATGCTGCGGCACTGAATTGAGCATGATCCGCGTTGTTGGAAGCGCGCCGGCTGCGATGAACAGGCGATCCCCTGCAATCCGGCGCGGCGAGAGGCGATTTGCTTCAACGGCGAAGATGGCGACGCCGTCTTCTTCTTCGGCGAATTTGACGACGCGAAGGCCGGGCTCATAAGAAAATCGCGAGTTGCCGCTCAGTTTCCTCACCGCATGCGCAGCATTGAAGATGACGCCATAAGGGCAGCCGAAAAGGCACATGCCGCAGGCGCGGCATTCGCCGGCGGCGTAGGCAATTCGGGCGCGACCCGACGAGATGCCGCGACGGGCGAGCGCACCCCGCCGACGCGAAAGGCGATCAAGCAATTGTGCGACCTGTGGTCCGGGCTCTGGAAAGACTTCGCCTTGCGGCCGCCACATGGGAAACATGTCGGTGAGATCGTCCCGGGCGGCAGCAATCGGCATGAACGCCGAAACCGCCTGATAATGCGGCGCCAGATCTCTTGCGGCTGCCGGCCATGCCGCCAAGTCCGCGTCGCGATAGGGCAGGACGGCTGCCCCCCATCCGTTTGAAAGGCCGCCCATCGCAAAAGACGGCCGAAAAGCCAGCGTCTCCGGCGGTCCGTCTGCGCCGAAAAAACCGACCGCATCGCGTACGGGAAAGTCCGACCCGAATGGCCGCATGCCGTCGGTCCGGGCTTCGCGACGGGCGCGCATCGACGCTATCCTGTCCGTCTGCGACCACAAGTCCGGGTCAACGGCCGCCATGCGCGCCCGGCGCAATTCGTGGTCCGCCTCCAGCGTGATCCCGACGTCAATCATCCTGACGCGTCGACCTTGGGAAAGTAGGGCATGCGCGGCGGACACGCCGGCCGGGCCCGACCCGACGACAAGGTCCTCGCCTGTCATTGCGCGCGATTGCTCGGGGACTTCACTGCCGCGAAGGTGAAGACCCCAGCTTCCGGCATTGAATATTCGGCGCGACCGTCTTCAGAAACCGTCAGCAGTTCCGGCGATCGAACGCTTCGAGACTGACCTGCGTAGCTTACCTCATATCTGCCTGGATTGAGGCCTTCGAAAACAAAATCGCCGGGCGCACTTGCGAGGACGGCGACAACAATGCCGCCATCTGCGTTCCTGAACGCGACCGGCAGGGCGGCCTCTTGGGCGTTTGAAGTCGCGCCGATCCTGACAGCGCCCATGCGGACATATTTGAAGATCTGGAGATTTTTTCTGACATCCTGGCGAAGCGACACGCGCACTTCGCCTTTTTCAGTCCTTCGCAAGTCGAAGAGCCCGATCAGCGTTCGCCCCTGAAAGGCTGACGCGCCGCCGACGGTCAGGTCCTCGAACAGCACTTCGGCTCTTGCCCTGCCGAACCACAATTCAAGCATGGAAGTCGGCAGTTCGTATTTCGCGCCAAGGGATGCGATCGCTTTCACATTAGCGTGCGTCGCCCGGCGATATCGATGATAGGATAGCTCGACGACATGATCCATAGCGCCTTTGACCTTGGCCATGCCATCGATAAAGCGCGCGGCGTTTCCAGCATCCGTCACGGACGGCGCGACGAAGTGCGGCGTAAACCCGTGCTCCTCAAGGCGACGCGCGGCGGCGACGATCGCTTCGCCGACGAGGCGCGGCGTCCATTGCGGCACGAGGTCGGGCTCGAGAATGACTTCCCAGCTGTCGGGCGCAAATTCGTACTTTTTCTGGATGTGGAGATAGGTCGCGAGCACAAGTTCGGCGTATTCCTCCGGGTCGTCGTGGATATAGGCGCCCCCGGCGAGTCCTTTCGCGAACGCCACATAACAGAGATTGATGAAAAGCTTTTCGCCGCGCGCGGCGAGCGCCTTGCGCATCGGCAGGACCTGCTCCTCAATCATGCGATCGAGTTCCGAGAAATCAAAACCCGCCCAGTCGATTTCGCGCGGGTCGTCATTATCATTGACGGTGATGTACCGCAGCCTGCGCCACTCGTCGTAAGGGAATTCGCCCGCTTCGTAACGCAGCCAGTTCTTCGAACGGCTTTCTGCGCCGCTGCGTACTTCCAGTCGGACCCTGTTGATCCCGACCTCGGACACGGCGCGCCGGAATACTTCTTCTCGCGCGAGCAAGAACATATCGCGCCGATCCTCGTCGAGCAGGTCAATCGTCGCTTCCCAGCCGCGCATTGACTGGTATTGCTTGCCGGAATCAATCGAAATGGTCGCGGCTATTTTGCGCTCTGCCGGGACGCCGGCGATCGCCAGTGACCCGAGCACGACAATGACACCCAAGAGTAGCGGTTTGATCATCTGAAGCCCTCGCGCCGGGAAAACCCCAGCTTACAGGCGCCAGAGATCGACGTCATGCGGTTTGCGGTCGCGCGGCAAAATACTCTTGACGTCAATGACGACCCCGCCGGCGCCATTCATCAGGCGCCGCACCAGCTGCCAGCCGCCTTCGACATATTCCTTGTGCGGGACGGCCAGAATAACCGCCTGAACCGGCGTGATTTCATCAATCGGCGTCAGTTGGATGCTGTATTCTTCAAGCGCTTCGTCGGCCATGGCGGCCGGATCGGCGACTTGGACGTGAATGCCATGATCAAGCAACACCTGGATGATATCGAAGACTTTTGAATTCCGAAGATCCGGGACGTTCTCCTTGAAGGTCAGACCCAGCACCGCCACGCGGCGCAGCGGCTCGTCGCGCCGGCTCGCCAATTTGATGCACTCAAACGCGACGCGTTCAGCGACGCTGTCGTTGACCCGGCGCGCGGCCAGAATGAGTTGCGCGTGCAGCCCGACTGTCTCGGCCTTGTGCGTCAGATAGTAGGGATCGACGCTGATGCAGTGTCCGCCGACCAAACCGGGCGAGAAATTGAGGAAGTTCCATTTCGAGCCGGCGGCGGCAAGGACGTCCGACGTGTCAATTCCCAGCGTGCCGAGGATATGCGACAGTTCGTTCATCAGCGCGATGTTGACGTCGCGTTGGACATTCTCAATGATTTTCGCAGCCTCGGCGACCTTGATGCTTGGCGCGCGATAGAGCCCGGCTTTGACGATCGAACCATATACGGCTTCGACATGGTCCAGCGCCTCGGAAGTCTGCGCGGAAACGATCTTAACGATCGAGTCGAGCCGACGCACCTTGTCGCCAGGGTTAACGCGTTCAGGGCTATAACCGACCTGAAAATCGGTTCCCGCCTTGAGCCCGGATACGCGTTCGAGGACGGGAACGCAGGTTTCTTCCGTGACGCCCGGATAGACAGTCGATTCATAAACAACGATGGCGCCGCGCCGAATGGCGGCCCCGACCGTTTCGGAGGCGCGGACAAGCGGCCGCAGGTTCGGCCTGCGCGCTTCGTCGGTCGGCGTCGGCACGGCGACTATGAAGAAATCCGCAGCCCGCAGATCCTCGGGATCCGACGTGTAAATAACCTTGCTGTCGGCCATTTCGTCGGCCTCGACTTCGCATCGGCGATCGAAACCTTCTTTCAGCTCGGCGACCCGGTGAGGGTCAATGTCGAGGCCGATGGTCTTCGCCCCGGTGCGCGACAGGCTGACGGCCAGCGACAGTCCGACATAGCCTAGTCCGACGACGGCGATGGTGCGGCCGTGCGATGCGCCGTTAGCCTTACCGGGCAAGATCATGGTGTCCTCTTATATCGCGCCGGGGTCGGCAAAACAGCGCGCAACCGTTAACTGCATCTTCCATGCCGAAGGCCTGTCCGCTCGCGGCCGGCTTGACGCAAGCGCAATGACGGAACGATAAGTGCGAACTTGGCGCGGACGGCTGCATGAAGACGTGTGTGCGTTGCGCGAGCCCTTGGTCTTAAAACGGGAAACGGTCGCCGTCCATGCCCTTTCGCGCCGCCATTGGACAAGCCGCCCGCGATGCGGCGACGGCGGCCTTGCCGCTCAGCATGCGGCTGTGGCTGCGCGGCATCCAGAGAAAACTCAGATTGCAGTCCGTACCGGTCGGTAAGGTTGATTTCGGGTCGCTCCGCCGACTCGACCCGATCAGCCCGATCTTCGGAAAGGACCGCGACCTCGTTTCGATCGAACGCCATTACATTGAGAGTTTTCTTGAGGCTCATTCGGCGGACATCAAAGGCCGTGTTTTGGAGCTTGGCGATCCGTCCTACACGGAGCGATTCGGCGGATCGCGCGTCACAACCGCAGATGTGCTCCATTATGTGCCCGGCAATCCGCAAGCGACGATTGTCGGGGATTTCACTCGTCCCGAGACCATTCCGGTCGAAGCCTTCGACTGCATGATCGTCACCCAGACGCTGCAGATGATCTATGATGTGCGGCCGGCGATCCGGACGTTGCATGATGCGCTGAAGCCTGGCGGCGTTCTGTTGTGCACGTCGCATGGGATCAGTCCGATCGCACGCCGCGAAGGCGTCGATGACTGGGGCGAGTACTGGCATTTCACCAGCCAGTCGATACGCCGCCTGTTCGAGGAGGTCTTTCCCCGCGAAAGTCTTGAGATCAGGACCTACGGCAACATTTTCACCGTCATCGGGTCATTGCACGGCCTCGCCGCACAGGAAGTGCTTCCTGAGGAACTTGATTATTGCGATCCGAAATATGAGCTGATTGTCGCCGTCAGGGCGCAGCGCTCTCGCTGATCCGATTTGCTATTCCTGCTGCGCGCCAGGTTCGCGCTGCGGCTTGCCGGACGCATAGACCTTGAGACGCTGGAAGGTGGCTGGCGTCATCAGGATGGCGAAGAACCAGAATGAGACCACGCCGATTGCGATGGTTGCCGGAAAATACGCCGCGTCCGACAAGCGGACATGCGTCGCGTAGCGCCAGACCGTAAGGACGCCGGCCATGCCGGCCGCGGCGAGCAGCGGACCCGTCAGCGTACGGAGATATATTCGAACCGGAATTTTCTCTGCGCCGAGGGTTGCGGTGACGCGCATCGGCAAGACCAGCGCGACGCGGAGCGCGACCGCGCCGGCAACCGCAGTTGGTCCGTAAACGCTGGCAAGGCCGATCAGCAAGACGCCGACAAGGACCTCGACGAAAATCGCTCGCAGGAAAGCGGACGTGCGGTCGAGACCGATGAGGTATCCTTCCTGAACCTCGGTGAGCGCCATAATGGCGCCGCCGACGCACAAGGGCGCAATTATTGCGCCGGCAAGACGCCATTCCTCACCCATCATCAGCCCGACAAGCGCCTCCCCGACAAACGCAAGCCCCGTAAATGACGCAAACGCCGCCAACGCGGCGATTTCGGACATATCCTGAAACAGCACTTTGGTGTCGCCCCCGGCGCGTCTGACAGCCGCCGCAGCCGGCTGAATTACCCGCTTCAGAGGGGTTGCGATCAAGAACAGCGCAATCTCGACGAGGCGCGCTGCAAAAGAATACAAAGCAACCGCCTTTGGGCCCATGGCGATCCCGAGCGCCACTGCGGGGGTTTGCGCGATCGCGACCGACATAGCGCGAAGTATCAAGACCCGGGTCCCAAGGCCGCGCACGGCGCCAAGGGTCGACCGGGCGGGCAGCGACCGCGGAAGCCACCGCGCGCCCGATAGCGCGAGAACTGCGTTGACGCCGACCAGCGTGACGCGCTGACCAACGAGGCTCCATGGCCCCATGCCGTTTGCCGCCATGGCGATGCCGACGACGCCGCCAGCAACGACTCCAGCGATTGCGCGTGCGGCGAGCATCCGGAACGCCATATTCCGACGGAGCTTCGCGGTCGGAACGCCGGAAATGGCGATCAGCAGGCAGACCGGCGCAAACGACTGCATCAACGGCGCGACCTCCGGCTCCGCAAATATTCTGGCGACAAGCGGGGCGGCGGCCATGATTGCGCCGACCGCGATCAGCGCAAGGGCGATCAGCGACCAGAAAACCGCATCCTCGTCTTCGCGCGCCGCCTCCTCCTTGCTGATCAAACCTTCCGACAAGGTGTCGCGAAGCAGCACCTCGGCAAGCATGACGAAGGCCAGAGCCATCGAGGCGACGCCAAAGGCTTCGGCGCCGATGAGACGCGCAATCGCGACATAAACCGCGAGCGCGACCGCCTGCTCGACCCAGTTGGAAGCTGCGGTCCAGGCCGCCCCGGCGGCGACTTGCTGTTTCATGGCCGTGCGCGCTTTACGTTCGTCGCCTGCAATCAGAAAGCGTCTCCAGACGCCATTCCCCGCAATTGCTCGCAGCGTTTGCGTTAACGATTCAATAATCGACGCCTGCGACGACCATGCGAGCGGCGCATGGCGAGGCGGGGTCATTAAAGCAGATTGTCCGGCGCTTCCAGCCTGTTATGAACTACGCTCTATTCGCCAATCGGCGTCGTTGAGAAGACGAAAGGGCCGGCGCAAGGCCAAGGAACGTTAATGAGTCCGCTGAAAATTGCGTTCTTTACGACTTTTTATCCGCCCTTTCATTTTGGCGGCGATGCGATCGGCGTTGAACGGCTGGTGATGGCGCTCGCCCGGCGCGGCTGCGACATCACAGTCGTCCACGATATCGACGCGTTCCGCACCCTGAAGGGGCCGGCGCCGAAGACGATACCGCCCGCGACAAAGAACGTCCGCGTGTTCGGACTCGAGAGCCGCATGCCGTTGGTTGCGAACCTCTTGACGCACCAACTCGGCCGGCCTGTCACGCATGGGGCGGCAATTGACCGAATTCTTGAGGACGGGGCTTTCGACGTCATCTGGCACAATAACCTGTCGCTTGTCGGCGGCCCCGGCCTCCTGAAAAAAGGCGATGCGCTGAAAATTTATGAGGCGCATGAACACTGGCTCGTCTGCCCGACACATGTCCTGTGGCGTTACGGCCAGGAACGATGCGACGAGAAGAAGTGCGTGTCCTGTTCGATATCTTATGGAAGGCCGCCGCAATGGTGGCGCCTGGGCGGCCAGTTCGACAGGGCGCTCGAGGCGGTCGATCTCTTTATCGCCAAAAGCGAATTTAGCCGGAAAAAACATTCGGAATTCGGGTTCAAACGCGAAATGGCGGTCGTGCCGTATTTCCTGCCCGATGCGCCGCCGAATGAAGCGGCAACCGCGCGACCGCAGGAACGACCATATTTTCTGTTTGTCGGACGACTTGAGAAGATCAAGGGATTGCAGCACGTGATCCCGGTACTCCGCGAATATGAGAAAGCCGATCTTGTCGTGGTCGGCGCCGGAGAATATGAGGCCGCGCTAAAATCGCTCGCGGCGGAGAATCCGCGCGTCAAGTTTCTCGGCAGGAAGGCGCCCGAGGAAATCGCGCAATATTACGAGCATGCCGAAGCGCTGATTGTCCCCTCGCTTTGTTACGAGACTTTCGGCATCATCATCATTGAAGCGTTTCGCGCCGGCGCCCCGGTGATCGCCCGGCGACTTGGGCCGTTTCCCGAGATCGTCGAGGCTTGCAACGGCGGCTTGATGTTTGAGACGCAGGATGAACTTGTCGCGGCGCTTGACGCCATCGTCGCCTCGCCTGACCGACGGCGCGCCCTGGCGTCGAGAGCGCGTCAAGGTTTTGACCGATACTGGAGCGAAGGCGTCGTCATCGACCGGTATTTCAGCGAGCTGCGCGCCGCCGCCGAGCTGCGCGGTGACCGGGCTTTATTGAAAAAATTGGAGGCGCACTGACATGCGGTATCTCATCACCGGCGGCGCCGGGTTCATCGGCTCACATCTTGCGGAGAGGCTGATCGCCGACGGGCACGAGGTTGCGGTCCTCGACAATATGTCGACCGGCAGCCCGCTGAATCTGCGTGCGATTGTCGGCGACCCGCGTCTCAAGCTGACCGTCGGTGACGTGCTGGACGCCGCCCTGGTCGACCGGATGACGCGAGACTGCGAGATCGTCATTCACCTCGCCGCCGCGGTCGGCGTCAGACTGATCATGGAGCAGCCGAAACAGTCGCTTCTCACCAACGTCGTCGGCACGGAGCATGTGCTGAAATCCGCCGGCGAACACCGGAAAAAAGCTCTGATCGCCTCAACGTCGGAAGTCTACGGCAAGGCGAAGAAGCTGCCTTTCTGCGAGGAAGACGATCTCGTTCTCGGCGCCACGGCCAATTACCGTTGGTCCTATGCCTGCGCAAAGGTTCTCGACGAACATTTGACGCTCGCCTATGTGCGCGAGTCCGGTCTTGACGGCGTGGTCCTGCGCTTTTTCAACACAACCGGCCCGCGCCAGACGGGGCGCTACGGCATGGTGCTGCCGAGTTTTGTCGAATGCGCGCTGAAGGGCGCGCCGATCCTTGTTCACGGCACCGGCGAACAGTCGCGCTCTTTCGGTCATGTCGCCGATGTCGTCGAAGCTGTCGTCAGGCTTGCGGCGACGCCCTCGGCGCGAGGCGAAGTATTCAATGTCGGCAATGACGAAGAGATTTCAATTTACGGCCTTGCGGAGAAGATCAAGGCGATGACCGGCAGCAGGTCTGAAATCAGACGCATTCCCTATACGGACGTTTATCCGGAGGGCTTCGAGGACATGCAGCGCCGCCGACCCTCGGTCGAAAAACTCGAGCGCCATACGGGGTTCAGGCCGCGACTGCCGCTCGACCGGATCATCAACGACGTAATTGAAGAAAAGAGGAGAAATGGCTGAACGCCGACGTCTCGCAATTCGGGGGCAGGTCTTCCCGGCATGCTGAATGCGCCGACATTTATCATCTTCGGAGCATCGCGGTCCGGCACGACGGGTCTCTACACCTATCTGAAACAGCATCCGGATGTCTTCATGAGCCCGAAAAAGGAGACGAACTTTTTCGCCTATGAAGGAAGGGCGCTTGCGTGCCAGGGCCCCGGAGCGGACTACGTCAATAATTCGGTCACTGAACTTGCAGATTACGAAGCGCTCTTCGCCAAGTCCGGAGGCGCGAAGGCTCGAGGCGAGGCGTCGCCGCTCTACCTCTATGAAGCAGGCACGGCTGAGCGAATCCGCAACAGGCTTCCGGACGTGAAATTGATCGCCATTCTCCGCAATCCGATCGAGCAGGCGTATTCGCATTTTCTCTACGCCCGGCGACAAATGATCGAGCCGCTCGATAATTTTGAGGCCGCGCTCGACGCCGAACAGTCTCGCGTCGATGCAGGATGGCAGCCGATGTTTCGATATGCTCGATTTCCGCGATATGCGGAGCAGCTGAAACGCTATTTCGATGTTTTTCCAAAAGAGCAGATCAAGATCTTCCTGTATGAGGATTTTGAAGAAGCGCCGCTGGCGGTCCTGAAGGATGTTTTCCGATTTATCGACGTTGATGATGGGTTTTCGCCGGACATCGATTACCGCCCGAACGCTGGCGGAAATCCGCGCAGTCCGTTCATTCAGGACCTTGTGATGAAGCCGGGCCCGGCGGCGCAACTCGCCGCGTTCTTTGTTCCCGCGGCGATGCGGGGTCGAATTCGGGATGCGCTTTCGGCCTGGAATATGACGCGAGAAGAATGCCCGCCAAATTCGCGGGCGAGATTGCAACGCGAGCTGTCGGATGAAATCCGCACCCTGCAGTCAATGATCGGTCGCGACTTGTCCGGCTGGCAAAGGTAGGTAAGTGCGAGCGCGAGCGACCGCAAATCCGTTGAGCGCGTCAACCGGCGGAGGAGGTCCGCCGATTTTCGATCTTCCGGTCAAGGCCGGGCTGTTGGGGCTCGAACCATCCGGCGAAATCGGCTCTGGTCGCCAACGGCTTTGCCGAACGCGGGACTCGAACCTCTTAGCGTGTTGGACATTTGGGACTCATACTGAAAATACCCGCAAAGAGACCAACAATCGGTTGGTATGTCGCCGGAAACGGGCGAACCCGCCCGGATGGGCTGTTGCTATAACTTCATGTTTTCATGGTATTTTCAGACGCGTCCGGATGCAATAGGACGGTCGAGTGGTGCCCAGAAGAGGACTCGCTCGACATGGCGTTGATCTTTTCTTTCAATCGGTTATGAATTTTATTTAGGACGTATACCAACGATTATGCCAACTTTTCGAATCGACGCGTCGGTATGAGTCCCTAACCAGGCGCATCTTATAGCACGTTTGCGGACGTTTGTCAGTGCTGAGATTAAAGAATTTTATCGCCGCCAGAATATGTGCACCTGTTCAAATCCGGTCTCAATAGCGAGCACGTCGTTGATTTCAAGATCGCGCCCAAGGCGTTCGTAGTCGATATAATATTGAAGGCTTTCCGGAATTTGCGTCGTTTCTTCGGTCAATTCCTGGGCGAAGTCGGCGAGTGACGCGTATACGCCTCTGTAGCCTTCTTCCATCGCGGTTCTTGCATCTTCCAGGTCTCCGAAATAGTTGAGCAGCTCGCCGCCCAATGCGCCGTATTCATCGATGAAGGCGGCAATTTCGGCGACGTTATCAATGCTCTGATATTCTTCGATCCGCGCGCCCTCGAATCCTTCGTAATCATGAATGGCGTATTCTTCGGCGCCATGAACCGACGCACTTAGCATCGCTGCGATCTCGTCGCGGATGGCGTCGGCGTCCTGAAGCGCGTCGATCCAACGCCCGTGAAGCGCGCCGTTGTTGTAGGCGGCAAGACACGCCGCATAGATTCTAATCCTGGATTTCTGCTTGCTCATCGAATTCTCCCGTCGAGAGGGGTTGCACATGCATCCCTGGCTTTCGCCGAGAACGGGGTGTGCAAGCGGAGGGAAAAATCGACGGCGGGCGCAGCCCGGAGTTCTCTGGGCGAGCCTCGGGAGACCGTCTATTTTTCGTGAAGCGCGCCGAGGGGCTGGCCCCTAAGAATACTTGTGCAAACTCAACTGGGATAACCCTCGATACGGCGCATTAGCGCGCCAATGGTTCTGTCCCTTTGCTGAGAATG
>JBGSNB010000016.1:0-1641 GCA_041739835.1 Parvularculaceae bacterium
ACGACGCGCCCCTTGCGCCGCAGATGGTCCGCGAGCCGGCCGATCTGGCTGGACTTTCCGGCGCCGTCCCCGCCTTCAAAGCTGACAAAGAACCCGCGCCGCGCGCCGCCCATTTACTGCGCGACCGGGAGATCTGCGCCCTCCGGCGCCGCCGGCCCCGTCATCAGGGTTTTGACAGCGAGCCCGATGCGGCCGATCGGCCCGATCGGCTTCACCGACTTGCCCGCATAAAGCGGAAATTCGCGCGCATCGCCGTCCTCGACCGAGACCCTCAAATAGCCGATTTGCTGACCCTCCGCGATGGGCGCCGCAATCGGACCGTCATAGACGACCTTGGCGCGGACCGATTCCGCCGATGCGCGCTCGAGGATCATCGATACCGCTTCGCCGGTCACCAGCGGCACGCTCGGCTCCCTGCCGGCGAAGACCAGCGCGTCCCCCGCGACGTCCCCAGCCTTGTAAAGCGTGCGATTGGCGAAGTCGTTGAAGGCCGTGCGCATCAGTCGCCCGGATTCGACCGCGCGTTCCTTTTCCGAGGTCAAGCCGTTGACAACAATGATACGCCGCTGGCCGTTGACGCTCGCCGACCCGACGAGGCCGTAACCGGAGTCTTCGGTATGACCGGTTTTCAACCCGTCGGCGCCCTTGAACGACGACAACAACGGATTTCGGTTCGGCTGACGGATCTTTTCCCAGGTAAAATCGCGCTTCGCGTAGAGGGCGTAATATTCCGGATAGTCCTTGATGATCTTGCGCGCGAGAATGGCGAGGTCGCGCGTGCTCATCTGGTGATTTTCATCGGGCCAGCCGGTCGAATTGGCGAAGGTCGAGTTCGACATCCCCCATTCGCGCGCCTTTTTCGTCATCAGATCGGCGAAGGCTTCTTCCGTCCCCGCGACATTTTCGGCGATGACGACGCAGGCGTCATTGCCGGATTGGACGATGACGCCGTTCAGCAGCGCTTCGAGCGGTATCTTGGTATCGACTCTGGTCCACATCTTGGACCCTTCCATCCGCCAAGCCTTTTCGGAGACCGCGAACTCGTCCGTCAGCTTGAGCTGGCCGCTTTTCAACCGCTCAAAGACAATCGCCGAGGTCATCAGCTTGCTCATGGAAGCCGGCGCGGTCGGCGTATCCGCATCTTTCTCGAAAAGAACGGCGCCGGTGTCGAAATCCATGATGATCGCGTGTTTCGCCGGCGTCGAGATTTCCGCCTGCGCCGCGCCGGCAAGCAGCGCCAAGGCGGCGGCCAGCATGAGCATTCCGGACTTCAAGCCATTCGCATAATTCATTGTTACTCGTCCCTGTGCGTCTACGAAGTGGAAATCACAAACCGGCGCCGCGCACGATCTTCGCGCCGCCAAACCCGGCCGCCTTGACGCGCGACAAGGAGGCGACCGCAACCGCCTCGTCAATGAACGGGCCGATTCTGACAAACTGCATCAGGCGCCCGGCAGAATGTCCCGACTGAAGGGTGACCGGCCCGACATCCGGGATATCGAGGTTCATCGATTCGAGCGCCGTCAGATCCTCGACCGCCGCAAGTTCAACCCAAAAATCCTCAGCCGGCGCGTCAACCGCCGGCAACGGCGTGGTCTCGCGCGCGATCAACGCGCCGAGGCGATCGGGCGCAGCCGCGAC